>NZ_JAUBTR010000026.1:0-1484 GCF_036705045.1 Microcoleus sp. BR0-C5 | reverse complement strand
ACCAGCAGCGGGGACAAGTCCGAATCCAACTCCAACAACGGAGCCATTGCCGACACAGGTTCCGGGTACGAGTCCGAGTCCGACTGCGGGCGCGACAACTCCGAGTCCGAGTCCTTCGATCGTCCCCCTTCCAACTGCGGTGCCCCCAACTCCTCCGCCTTTGGGCGGGGGGCCGACTCCGCCAAGTTTTACATCTCCGACTCCTAACCAGCCGCCGATCGTGGAAGCTGGCAAGACGGTGACTGGTTTGCAGAATTTGCCTCTATCTCTGAGCATTTCGGCGCCCAGCGACCCGGAGGGCCAGCCGCTGTCGATCGCGGTAGTCGGACTTCCTAATCCTACTTTTGGTCAGGTAATTACCGGTACGAGCCCCGTCGCCGTGAACCAAAAGTTAACCGTTCAGGATTTACTCGGGCTGAAATTCCAACCTGGAACAAACGCGATCGGGCAAGCCGGTTCTTTCAGCTACAGCGTAGCTGACGACCAAGGCGGCACGGCAGCAGCGTCAGTGGCGATTAACATCAATTCTTTCGATACCTCCGTAACTGTTCCAAGTACCCTGTCGCCGATTGCTGTCAATGACGGCATCGTATTTACGAGTACGAATAATTCGCTGCCCACTTTCATCGACGTGCTGGCCAACGATTCCAGCCCGCAAAAAGGGACGCTCAACATTATCAATGTCAGCACACCGCAACTGGGGATAGCTGTAAATCTTGTCTCTCAAGTGCAATTCATCCCCGGCAACGTAGCGGGTACAACTGCTTTCACCTACAGCGTCAGCGACGGATTCGGGACAATTCCGGGCGTAGGTACTATCACGGTTCAAATCTTGCCGGCTGATAGCGGGCCTAACAATTTAGTTGGGGGTTCTTTGCCGGACAATTTGGACGGTTTGGCGGGCAGCGATACTATTGATGGTCAAGGCGGCAACGATACGATTAACGGCGGTGTGGATAACGACGTGCTCGTAGGGGGCCTCGGCGCAGATACCATGACGGGGGGCGGCGGCGGCAATCAATACCGCTATACCAGCCCTGCACAAGGTGGGCCTGGCTTTGATGCGGCTTCTTCGGCGGCGATCGAGGCTGCGATCGCGGCGGGCGGATACGATGTGATTACTGATTTTAGCGGTCTCGGTGTGCCGATCGCCGATCAGTTTAATTTTGCCCCCGGATTTGCGAATCTGGGCGGTAACAGCCAAGTTCTGCTGAATGTGCAGACAACGGTTTCTGCAAATATTCTCGGAGGAAGTGCTTTCTTGTTTGCCTACGATTCCGGCGGCAATACTTACATCATTTATGACGGCAATGGCAATAACCTCACCGGCAGCGATTCTCGCATTTTGGCGAAGTTAAATGGTGTAACTGGGGTTTCTTCTCTTTCGGAATTTGACTTTACTTTCATCTAGAGAGCCAGTCCAGTAGAAGTAGTTGACAAACCAATATAATTATGCTGTCGTCTCTATTGGGTTCATAAGTAGC
>NZ_JAUBTR010000139.1:0-6824 GCF_036705045.1 Microcoleus sp. BR0-C5 | reverse complement strand
AATATTTGCCAAAATGGAACTACCGTGCAGTTCCGACAATTGAGTAGATGGTGAAGTTATTAAATTTTCATTCCTTAATTGTTGAGCCTGTGCTGGTATTGCTGTTCATCTTAATTTAGGACCTTGTGATGACGGCTTATTATCAGTATTGCAGGATGGGTGAAAAAGGTGGAGTCAATTTTGGCGGCTCTGCATGGCAAGTCGATCGCAAAACCGATCGCCGATGAAGTTGTCGCCCAGGCTATTCTTGAGAATATGTGACAACTCCTACACCAACACAAGCTGTCACCATTGGTGTAGGCTTCTCAGGGACTCCTGCTATTGCATAGGACATTAACTCAGCTTTAAGAACGGGTTGCCCCACCGCTCTATTTTTAATAATAATTGCTGCATTATGATCGCGGTCTAGACTACATCCACAGTATGGACAGTCATGCCAACGAATATGCAGCTTTTTTGGTACTTTCTCACCGCAATTAGAACAATCTTGTGAAGTATTGTGGGCACTTACTGGGATAACCAACAAACCAGCATTTTCAGCTTTGTTTGCCAATATCGACAGAAAGCTTGACCACCCAGCGTCCAACACGGATTTAGCCAATCTTGTACGAGCTAGACCTTTGACGTTTAAATCCTCGTGCGCGATTACGTCATATTTTGATAGCAGCCAATTAGCTGTCTTAAAGTTAAAATCCTTTCTCTTATCTGCAACTTTTTTATGTTGTCTACCCAGTTGTTTGATGGCTTTACGGCTACGATTACTCCCCTTTTTGCGACGTGACACTCGCTTTTGAACTACCTGTAAGCGTTTTTGATCTTTACGGTAATACTGGGGAATAGCGACTGTTTCACCCTCAGAGGTTGTCAAAAACTCCTTAAGTCCTACGTCAATACCTGTTATCGAACGAGGATCGAAGCCTGACTTAATTTCTGGAACTGTCTTGTCTTCCAGGGAGAGTGTAAGGTAGTAACCGTCAGCTTTCTTGGTGACCGATGCGGTTTTGATTTTGAACCCGTCAGGAATAGGGCGATGCAAGACAATTTTAACTTTCCCAAACATCGGCAAGTTAATCAAGTTGCCATGTAAACATCCCTCTTTCACCTGTGGATACGTAAAGGTGCGATAGCGATTGCGAGCCTTGAAACGAGGTTTCCCGCTACGTTTCCCGTTGCTGTCACCTTTCAAGAAACGGTCAAATTTTATCTTAACTCGCTTAACTACATCTTGAAGGGCTTGCGAATATATCTCCCTATACCAAGGATGCGTTTTCTTGAGTTGAGGTAACGTTTTCTTTTGCGAATAATAATCAGGATTGTCTCGCAGTTCAGGTAGGTGGCAGACGAGAGGGCAAGCGTTAACAGGAGAACGATTCTGTTCGTACCAATTAAATCTGTCAGTCAACAGATAATTGTACTGAGCGCATAGCATGGATAGCCATCTGTCTAGCTCAATGACCTGTTGTTTTGTTGGACGTAGCTTGTATTGGTAAGCCGTTCTCATTGAGTAGCAAATATTGGATCGCAGTCGGTACGCATCAATTAGTGTTAATGTATCAGAACACATTATTTAGTGTCAAGTGCATGAGGGAAGATTTTATCCATAAAGCTAGAGGAGTTTCCGACCTCAAGTGTCATTTAGTGTTGACGACCAAGTATCGGCGGAAAGTGCTGACGGATTTAATGTTGACAAGACTTGAGGAGATTTTTAAGAATCTCATGGAAAAGTGGGAAGGAAGATTGGTAGAATTCAATGGTGAACGCGACCACGTACATTTACTACTTCAGTACACCCCGCAGACTGAGCCAAGCAAACTTATAAATAACCTCAAGACAGTATCTAGTCGGTATTTGCGGAAAGAGTTCGTGGCAGAAGTTGAAAACACCTACTGGAAAGATGTTTTTTGGACGAATGGATATTTTATTGTTTCCTGTGGCGGCGTAACCGTGGAACAATTAAAAAAGTATATTGAAGGACAAAATAGACCCGCTGAATAAAGAGTTTGTTTGTCTCGTCATCCACCCGCCCACCGATCAAAACATAGTTTTGAATTGGTTGACGGGTGGAATCCACGGGAGCATCCCGGTTTTGTAAAAATATCCAAATCAGCGTAAAATAGTTAAAATCAATAGAAGCGTCAAAAAAAGTCGAGAAAAAGAGCCATGACCCCTGAAGAACTAGAGCGGTTGCAATCCTGTACGGCAGAAATTGCTAAAATTTTGTATAACAATACACCGCGGTGTGAACTGACCAGTCTGGAAAATATTGAAAAGCATCTCAGGCAACAATGGCTTGAAAAAATCGGTCCTCAAATCGGTTTTTTTTTATCAAACAAGCAACGGGAACAGAACAAGGACGACCTCGCACAGTAAAAAGTTGTATTGGTGAACTAAGAATTACTGAAAAACAGGCCAAAAAATTAGAGGTTAAGAAATCAACTAGATTATCTCCATTATTTGAAAAATGCTGTCTCCGTCAAATTGCTAATCTTTCCTACGAAAATGCTGCCCAAGAAATGGAAGTTCAGACGGGAGTCAAGATTGGACACACTTGTTTGCATCGATTAGTAGAAAAACAAGAATGGTCAGAACCTCTAGCCAAAATTGAGGTTAAGGAAACTAGCATAGATGGAGGGAAAGTCCGTCTGAGAGGGAATTGGGGAGAAGGCTCTCATTGGCAAGATTATAAGGCTGTGCGGTTACATGAAAGTTATTATGGGGCTTTTTATCAAGAGAATGAAGCGTTAATTAACTATATAAATCATCAACCTTTAGCCGATTTATTAACATGTTTAGGTGATGGACATGAGGGAATATGGAAGATTATTAGCCAGTTGAATCCGGGTAAAACCCGACGCGAAATCTTAGATTGGTATCATTTAATTGAAAATTTGTATAAAGTGGGAGGGTCGTTAAAACGCCTAGCTAAAGCCAAGGAATTTTTGTGGCAAGGTCAGAGCGACCGAACCCTTGACTTATTTAAGTCGATGCCAAAAAAAACCGCCCAAAAGTTTTGTAACTATCTAGAAAAACATCGCTATCGAATTGTTAACTATGAGCAATTATCACAAGACAAGATTTGTTCGCCGAGGCTCAGGAGCGGTGGAATCGACGGTTAAACAAATAGATAGAAGGTTAAAAATTTCTGGATCTCAATGGTTGAAAAAAAATGTCAATCAAATGCTAAAACTTCGTTGTGCTTACCTCAACGACCTCTTGGCCATTTGAGGCTTTTGCAAAACCGGGATGCTCCCGGAATCCACAGCGAAACGCGACGAGTCATCCCACACTAATCGAAGCGATATAGTGTGGGGATTCCCGTCTGTTTAGCTAACTTTTCAGGGGTTGCCGATCGCAGATGAAAAGACAACCCAGACCCCCACTTCTTTGTTGAAACCATGATTGCCCTGAATCAATTTGATTCAGAAGTCGGGGCTCTGCCGGGAAGCATAATAAAGTTCGGTACATCAACTCATCGTATTCGGTAAACCCCTATGGTTCAAAACGTTGTGATTATTGGATCGGGTCCGGCTGGACTGCTACTGGCACATTATTTATTGCGTCGGGGCAACTATCATATTGATATCTATGAACGTCGTCCCGATCCTCGGTTGACTGATGTTTCTGGAAACCGCACATTTCCGCTCTCGCTTCAGGAACGGGGCAGAAAAGCCATTCGAGCCATTGCTGGGTTAGAGGAGGCGATCGCCGCTCAAAGTGTGTTCTGTCACGGGACGATTATTTATCGGAAAAAGGGCAAATCCCGACGGATTCCTCGCGAAAATCCGGTTCTCACAATTGATCGCAATCGCCTCGTGACGATTCTGTTAAAGCAATTAACCGAAACCTCTAATCCGAATCAGGTTAAAGTACATTTCAACTGTGAATGTACGGCTGTGGATGCAACGGCTAAAACCGTGATGTTGAAACCTTCAGAAGGAGATAGCTTTACCGTTCACTACGATCTACTGGTGGGTGCTGATGGGGCGCGATCGCAAATTCGAGAGTATTTAGTCGAGAATGCAGGCTTGCCGTGTTCCCAAAACTATATTCCGGATGCCTATAAATCTGTGTTTTTAAGTCGGCTCAATCCGACTACCGGAGTGGAGTTAGAACCGAATAAAGTCCATGCCTGGAATTTGAATAATAAAACCCGGATGCTGATGGTACCCCAGCCAGGAGATCAGTTGAGTGGCGTGATTATTTTTGAGGCACAGACTAATCCCCTAGAAGGATTATCCACGAAAGAAGAAGTCAAGGCATTTTTTGAGGAAAATTTCCCGCTGTTTGGTCAGTTGATGTCGTGGGAAGAAGCGGAAGCGTTGTTGAAGCGTCCAGTGGCAAAGGTGCTAACGGTACGCTGCGATCGCTTTCATGAGGGCGATAGTGTGTTGCTGATTGGCGATGCTGCTCATGCGGTGTCTCCCTCGATTGGGCAGGGGTGTAATTCTTCGTTAGAAGATGTGCTGATTTTGGGACAATTGTTGGAGCAGTATGGGGATGATTGGGGGAAGGTTTTGCCGCAGTTTTCAGAGCAACGAGTCCCGGATGCCCATGCCTTGCAAGAGTTATCAAATTATTCGTTTCCTCGCACGAAGTTGTTGGTGGTTGAGTTTTTCTTGCGGTTGACGATCGGAAGGCTATTTCATCGATTGTTTCCCCGTTTAGTTAAGCCGTCTGTATTTGATTTGGTGTTAGATACGGACTTGTCTTATTCGCAGGTGTTGAGTCTGAGCCAAGGTTGGATTCATAAAGTGAAGCGTTCGATGGCCCAGAATTCTTGATATTCAGCAACGCCATTTTTCACCATCCTAACTAACGGCATCAAGCGATCGCCTGATGCCCCGTGTCTTTACACTGGGGTTGGTGATAATAGACCGATAAGGTCGTGCATCCGCTCGATAACTTGGTGGGCACCAGCCGACTCAAGAGCATCTGCACGGCTGCTTCGTTCATCCTCGCTTATATGAGTTCCCCCTACATAACCGATAATCTGCTAGCCCTGTCAAGGTGTTCCTCTGAACGGCAATTTTAGTGAATTTTGAACGGCAACGGTCGAGTCGTGAAAAGCTTGGCAACTTCACTCCTTAGACTTATGGAGTGCGACTGTTACTGTTGTCTTCGACTTTTTTAGCATCGGTATAATGGTTGAAGCTTTCTATGACTAGCGTGCAAGCTTTTGGCTCACGCCATCAAGCAGCATTTAGGAGGACTGAGTAAATGTTAGATGCCATCTTTGAGAGATTTGTCAAGCAGAGTCCTGTCAGTGTAATGATACGAGGCTTAATGGAACGAGTATTGAACACAGAACAACTCGACTCTATATTTGAGAATCATGCCAAGAGCCAGTACACGCGAGAACTCCTATTCTCCAGCATCGTAGATTTAATGAGCCTGGTAGTTTGTGGCATCTATCCTTCCGTGAATGCTGCATACCGAGCCAAAGCATCGCAGCTTAATGTCAGTCGAACTGCTGTCTATGACAAACTTAATGGTATTGAAGTAGATGTGAGTGCTGCACTATTGCGAGAAACTGCTGCTTCTATGACTACTGTGATGCAGTTTCTCGAAGGTGAGCCACCAAAGTTACTAGCTCCTTATCAACTCAGAATCATTGATGGTAATTGTTTAGCTGCAACAGATCATCGGCTCGAAGTCTTGAAGCCTTATGCAGCGAAAGCTTTGCCTGGCAAGTCTTTGGTGGTACTTGACCCAGACTTGAGAATGGCGATTGATGTGTTTCCTTGTGAGGATGGTCACGCTCAGGAACGTTCTTTATTTGAATCGGTCTTACAGCGGGTCAAAGCTGGTGAATTATGGATTGCCGATCGCAATATGTGTACTCAAGGGTTTCTATTTGGTATCTGTCAAGCCTCTTCTGATTTTTTGATCCGAGAACATAAAACTCTGCCACAGCAAGCAATCAGTGAATTGGAATTTCAAGGTGATGTAGAGACTGGAGCTATTTTTGAACAAACAGTTGCTCAGACCTACGGGGGTAACTTTTTGAAAGTACGACGGGTAGTATTGCGGTTGAAAAAAGTTACTCGTAATGGCGAGGGAGAAATAGCCATTCTTACTAGCCTACCTCAAACTGTTGCCAGTGCGACCGATGTAGCCCAATTGTATCGAGGACGTTGGAGTGTGGAGACTTTGTTTCAAACGGTGACTAAGAATTTCGAGGGCGAAATTCAAACCTTGGGTTATCCGAAAGCTGCCTTGTTTTCTTTTTGTCTAGCTCTGGTTTCTTACAATATTTTAGCTGTTGTCCGAAGAGCGTTGGGAAGTGTACATGGTATCGGTAAAATTGAGTCGAGTCTTTCGGAATTCTACTTAGTCGATGAAATTCAAGGGACTTATCGGGGTATGACTATAGCCTGTGAACCTGATAATTGGTCACATCTGAAGGCTTTGTCCCTATCTCAATTAGCCGATTTTCTGTTGGATTTGGCCGGGCGAGTGAATTTGAAGTCTTTCCTCAAGCAGCCGCGCTCCCCCAAGAAGAAGAAACCACCTTTGATTGTTAACTCACATCACCGTCATCTTTCTACAGCAAGGCTTCTAGACCAAGCTCGACATTCACCTTGACAGGGCTACATACTGTTACATAGCTGTGTTTAATCCCGCTTACCTACTTACAGTACCGAAGCGAGAACTTGAAGAAACACTGGGCGGTCTGAGTAAGTTAACCATGAGACTTCTTATTAAATAAGTGTGATAAGCTGTTGTGCCTTTAAATAGGGTATAATTAAAATTTAGTTTAGTCAATTAATACAAAAATGCCAGCAAAAAACCATCTCAATCCCAAACAAATAGAGAAACTACAG
>NZ_JAUBTR010000214.1:0-1172 GCF_036705045.1 Microcoleus sp. BR0-C5 | reverse complement strand
ATACGGAATCCGGTTGTCATAGGTCTGTTATAATTGCTGAAAAAATCGAGGAAAAATAGCCATGCCAAAAAAAGTCGAATTAGAGCCTCATTTAAGTCATTCGGACCTAAAAGCGCGATACCGCTCCTCTTATGACCCCGTAGAAGCACGACGTTGGCATCTACTTTGGAAAGTCGCCTCGGGGTGGAGGGTGAAGGATGCTGCATCGGTTGTGGGTCTAAATTATGACTATGCTCGCCGAGTTATCAAGAAATACAATGAAATTGGCATAGATTCGGTTACAAATAAGCGCAATAGAACTCCAAGAAATCATAAAGGAGGTAAAGAATCTATATTGAATCTACAACAACTAGAGAAATTAAAAGAAGCGTTAAAAAAGAAACCTAGAGATGGGGGAGTCTGGACTGGACCTAAAGTCGTTCAATGGATGGAAAAAGAAACCGGACGTAGTAAAATCTATGATGCCCGAGGATGGGACTACTTAAAAAAGTTAGAATACTCATGGCAAAGTCCCCGACCTAAACATAAAAAAGGTTGTCCTATTGAGCAAAAAGAATTTAAGGAAAACCTCCCTAAAAAAGTCAAACTTCTTCAAGAAGAAAATTCCAATGCTGAAGTAGAGGTTTGGTTTTTTGATGAACATCGCGTTGGGTTAAAACCCATTTTGGCTAAAGTCTGGGCTCCCGTCAGAGAAAGGCCTTCAGCTATTGTTCATCATAGATATGAGTGGTTGTACGTTTATGGATTTGTCAATCCAAAAACTGGGGATAATCACTATTATTTAATCCCCCGAGTTAACGTTCAGTGGTTGAATTTAGTTTTTGAGACTTTTGCCAAAGAAGTTGGAGCAGGTGAAGAGAAAATTATTTTAATTGTTGAGGATAACGCCGGATGGCATAGAAGCAATAAAGTTTGTCTACCTCTGGGGATAAAAGTTGAACCTCTTCCACCTTATTCTCCCGAGTTACAACCAGCAGAGCGGTTATGGAAATTGGTGGATGAGCCATTAGTCAATACTTATTTTAATTCCTTAGATGACCTGGAAAAAGTCTTAGTTGAACGCTGCCGTTTTCTCCAAGAAAATATGCAAACAGAAATTAAGGCTTTGACCAATTATCATTGGTTGACTTATTGATGATTTGTTGTAGACCTTTATCAACCGGATTCCGTAT
>NZ_JAUBTR010000213.1:0-1174 GCF_036705045.1 Microcoleus sp. BR0-C5 | reverse complement strand
TTTAAATCACCCTAACCTTCCTTCAGTCTTGTCTTATGGTACTTTGGCTGCTTAAAAACTGTCCGGAGTATTGTTATATGCAACTTCACATAAAATTGGTATAAATCCCAGATCCTAACTTAATTTTCACAAACTTTTGCTAGAAACAAGATAAAATGCTAAAAAGTCCTGTTTGTAGTTACACAATAACTAAATTATGAAAAATCAATCTTATCTAAATTTGAAAACTCATGAATTTAAACGTAGATTTGGTGTCAAAATGCCCACCTTAAAAGCAATGGTTAATGCCTTAGATAACTTCAGGTTAGAAAATCATAAAGACAGAAGAGGACGTCGCACTATCCTAACTCTCGAAGAACAAGTCTTAGTCGCCTTGGAATATTGGCGATCATATCGAACATATTTTCATATTGGGACAAGTTGGGGAGTATCTGAATCAACTATTTTCCGAATTGTAACTAACATCGAATCAACTTTAATGAAAACAGGAAAGTTCCGTATTCCTGGGAAAAAAGCATTACTCAAAAATTCTGAGCCTCCAGAAGTCGTGGTGATGGATGTCACATAAACAGCTATTGAACGACCCAAAAAGAAGCAGAAAAAATGTTATTCAGGCAAGAAAAAACAGCAGACGCTAAAAACTCAATTAGTAATTAAGCCCGAAACAAAAGAGATTATTTGCACTGCTTTTGGACAGGGGGGTTGCCACGATTTCAGCTTGTTTAAAAAAAGTAAAACTAATTTTAATCCCGAAACAGATAGCTTACAAGATAGTGGCTATCAAGGCATAAAGGATTATCACCGGAATAGTTATATTCCTAGAAAGAAACATAAAAATGGGCAACTTTCTCTCTTAGAAAAAAACTATAATCGAACTCTAGCCCAGAAACGAATTGTGATTGAACACGTTAATCGGAGTCTCAAAATTTTAAAAATTTTGTCGAGTCGTTATCGGAATCGTCGTCGCCGTTATGGTCTGCGTTGTAATTTGTTGTCAGCAATTTACAATTATGAGTTAGCTCTAGGCGATTAAATTTAAAACTTTTCATTATAACATAGATTTTTTTTGCAAGAGGTCTATTAAACGCGCGTCCGGCGGGTGCATCTCAGTTTGGCAAATACATCAAATTGAAAGTTGACCGTTGAGATAAGCACAGCGAAGAGCAAGGATAGA
>NZ_JAUBTR010000212.1:0-1181 GCF_036705045.1 Microcoleus sp. BR0-C5 | reverse complement strand
GGGTGCATCTCACTTTGGCAAATACATCAAGTTGAAAGTTGACCGTTGAGGTAAGCACAGCGAAGAGAAAGGATAGAGGGAACGCTCTCAATATTCCATTGCGCTCCTGATATTTTCACCCTAAATCCAATTCGCTTAATAATTGATTCAACTGTTCCAGAACCAATCGATCTTATGGATTCTTCTTTATAGTATTGGTAGTTGACTATTCGGCCGCGATGGGTCTCTAAATAGTTACAAAATGTTTTAAATTCTTTTTTTTTCATTTGTTTAAATAGATTTATAACTTCATCTATCTTGCCTTGCCACAACATATTTTCTGCTAATTTTAAACGTTTTATTGAGCCTCCTACCTTGTAAAGATTTTCTTTCAGATGATACCAATCTAAGATTTCTTGTCTTTGTTCGGTGTCTCCTATTTGTTGAAATATCTGACAAATTCCGGCGTGACCATCTCCTAAACAATACATAGGATGTAGCAATTTTTGGCTATTAGTCCAATCAATTAAATCTTGATTTTTGTGAAAAAATGCTCCCGAATAAACATTATCTAAACACACGGCTTTATAGTCTTTCCAGTAACACCCCTCGCCTTTATTTTCGTTGCGGAGCCTGACTTTACCCCCATCCAATGTAATTTCTTGGACTCCTTGTTTCGATGCAGGTAATTCAAATTCTTGTCGCTTGACTAATCTATGTAATGTACTGTGATAGATTTTGACACCAGTGAAAATCTCTAAATCTTTTTGGGCCATTTGATAATATGCGTTTACCCTGGATTAAAAGACAGCATTTTTCCATGACTTGACTGATTTGACTATAAGCTTTCAATCCAAAATATTTCGCCTGATTATCTGTAATCTCAAGCGAACCGACTATTGATTTTATTTTTCTGGTTTTTCCTGTTTGAATTCCTGATACTGCTGAAAAAAAAAGCTACCTCGTTCTGGACCCACTTTTTCTAGCATTTTCTGACGGAGGGATTTTTCTATGCTATCAAAACTTTCTAACTCGGTTGGAACGGTATTTCTGTAAAGAATTTCTGCTGCCGCTTTTAAGTGGGCTTTTAGCTGTTCTTGGTCTGAGGGTATCATTTTCTTTGCCTCATATTTTTGGGTGATTTTACGAGCTTTTTCATTTTAACCCTTTTTTGGCATACTCGCCAAAGTGAGATGCACCCA
>NZ_JAUBTR010000025.1:29512-99106 GCF_036705045.1 Microcoleus sp. BR0-C5 | reverse complement strand
AATAGATAGTCTAGATGGAAGCTCATAACGGTAAATGTATTAGTAGGTACATTTTACACCATAAACTCAGGAGAGCCGTCCCGACAAGGGCTATATCTTCAATCAAGGCTTGAGTAATTTGCTCGATCGCGCTCAAATTGTCATTTAAAATTACAACTTCAGCGGTATCAGCGTTTTGAATCAGGCTTTGATAGTCCTGTAGGTCGGAGTCTACGAAAGTGATTTGCTTGTTCATGTTTGGTACGTTCATAATTGCTGAAATCCTTGATATCTATTGTTTACATTCAAGTCGGATCGGGGTTGAAACCCCCACCTCGCTTCAGTCCTCGCTATGAGGACTGAATAATTTATTAGTCCTATTGAGCGAATAAATCGGGCTTTAAAATTGTTAGCCCGTTCCGCTGGAGCATTAAATAAATAATCGGAAAACATCAAAGGCGTTGCGCCGAATTAGTAACTCGATACAGTCCATAATCCAAGCGAGGTTTCTGACACAGCAGATCACTTTGGCTTCGGGAAATAGTTCCAGAATTAATGACAATTTGCTGCATCACCGGCGATTGGTGTCCCCGATCACTTCTTTTTCAGCTTGTGGCTGGTTGTAAGCCGAAAAGATACTCATAATCAGCGTCGGTTTTAGTTCAGGGGAAATAAACACGGAACACTGATTGTTTTGGGTCACGGCTGACAACATTCGATCGACTTGGGCCCCCAATAGGGGAAGTCATAGCGCTGTAAAACCGGGGGTTTTGTCGTAGTAGTGCAGCCAGTAAAGTAGAGCCTGAGCGGGGTAGTCCTGATATGAAGTAGGCTTTCACTGGCTTCGCGTGGGAATGAATGTAGATAACATAGATGCAAATTTAATGTATCATCCTAAAGACATATTTTTTATAGCATATTTTTATTTAACACTTCGCAACACAACATCCAGGTTTACGATATCTTTACAATCTAGACATCGTGGGTTGGCTTTCCCTATCTCTATCGTTGCTTCGGGCCCCTGCCTCTGTAAAGTCGGAAAAGTCGGATCTTAAAGTCGGAAAAGTCGGATCTTTGCCATGAGGACATCATTGTAGGCATCCAAGAGAGGCTGTGGGTATGAGGGTTTATTTGTTTTAGCGGAATTTTATTGGCTATTTTGCCAGACAGCATAAAGGTTGACGATATCTTGAGAATCTAGACATCGCCCTTGTTAATTACTCTGGAATTTTTGACCGCAGATGGTGGCGGATATACGCGGATGGACGCTTCGGAGTGTTGATTTGGATTTAAGGACGAGATCCCTTTTTGGTATTTTGTGTACTTAAGGGCGATCGCACTTTTCTTGATTCCTGGAATCTGCCGCAAATTTCGGACGTTTATTTGCGAAAACGGCCGCGAATGCGATCGACAAACATATCAACTTCCGGCAATTTCATCTGACTGACAAACAAGGCAAAAACCCCTAACCCTACAAAACTTGCCACACTCAACTGCACTAATTGAATTACCAAACCTTCAGTACCCAAAACTCTTTGACAGCCTTGCAGAGTAGCCAAGGTAACGAAAGCAGTTACAGAACTGGCAGAAGTTA
This sequence comes from Microcoleus sp. BR0-C5, assembly GCF_036705045.1. Classification (NCBI taxonomy): domain Bacteria; kingdom Bacillati; phylum Cyanobacteriota; class Cyanophyceae; order Oscillatoriales; family Microcoleaceae; genus Microcoleus; species Microcoleus sp. BR0-C5. Next base: position 97,533 of record NZ_JAUBTR010000025.1, on the reverse strand, counting down.
ACCCCAGAAAAGGCAAACTCCACTCCCCCCAAGGCAGGCCACCCAGCTTTTTATCTAATAAGTACAAAAGCATAATCATCGAAATAAGATTCACTCCCACCGTCGCCAAAACTAATCCGGGCGCGCCAAAGGCTCCTACTAACAAATAATCCAAAAGACCGTTTAAAAAGATATTGATAATACTGATGCGAAAAGGCGTTTCTCCGTCTCCCAAAGCGTAAAATACCCGTACCAAAACGTCGCGTCCCAAATACACAAACATTCCAATACTGTAAGCCATCAATATCGGCGTGACAAACTGCGAGGCCGATCGATCGAAAGCATAGCGTTCGTAGACCACGCGGACGATCGGCCCGGCAAGTGTTACCATTAAAGCGCTCAGCGGCAGCATCGTAAGGGCAGTCAAAATTAAAGATTGACGAATTCGAGCTTTTAATTCCGGCCAATCTCTCGGATCGGTGAGGCGAGAAAATATGGGGAGAAATGGCACTAAAATTACATTAGAAATGATACCTAAAGGCGTCATAACTAACAAGCCACTGTAACCCATCGCAGAGGCAGCTTGAGGGATGTAGGATGCGAAAAATAGGTCAGTATAAACATTAATTTGCAGCATTCCTGATGATAAGGTCGCAGGAACCATCACCTTAATTACTTCTTGCACTCCCGGCCGTTTAAAATTAAACCGCAAGCGCAATGTTCCCAAGCCGGCGCGCCACTGTGCCGCTAGTTGCACCAACCACTGCAAAACTGCGCCCGCTAAAGTTCCCCAAGCTAACACTAAGCCGCCCATTAGTGCGAATTCTGGCTGAGTTATTTTGTCTCCGAGTTGCATGGCTAATAAAAGCAAACCGCCGACAAGTGCAACGCTAGAAAATAAAGGGCTGATGGAAGGAAGCCAGTACATATCGGCAGCGTTGAGAGTGCCGAAACCAATGCCGATTAAGCCTGAAAGTAATGCCATCGGCGCCATAATCCGAAATTGCTGGACGGCAATAGCTTTAATTTGTAAACCTTCTGCTGTTCTATTTAATCCCGGTGCCACCAAATCTATCAGCGGATCGGCAAAAATAACTAAAGCGATCGTCACCAACAGCAACAAGCCACCGACTAAGGTGGTGATAGTCTCGACTAAGGGTGCTGCTTCTTTTTTATCCCGGCGGGCTAAAACGCTGACTATGGCGCTGTGAAATGGCCCGTTAATCCCTCCGAGCAAAATAAATAAGAAACCAGGGATGACGTAGGCGTAGTTGTAGGCATCGACGGCGACGCCGACTCCAAAGGCTGCGGCGATCGCAATTTGGCGCACCAATCCAAAGACTTTGCTAATTAGAGTGGCGAGTGCGACAATGCCGGCAATCCCTGCGAGGGAACGAGAGGGCTTCTGTAATTGGGACACAAATGGTTACAAACGCTAATGCTAAAAGGATTCACTTATTTTAATCGCGAATCGGGAGAATGATAACATGAATTCCGAAAACTTCTATTCCCAATTACCTTTACTCGACAATTTTATCAAGATTACCGATCAGGGTAATTTTGTTGACGTACCTGATGATTGGTACATTGTTGTCACAGATATTCGCGGTTCTACAAAAGCGATTGAAGCTGGAAAATACAAAGAAGTTAACTTATTGGGGGCTTGTTCGATCGTTGCTGTTTTGAATGTAGCAGGCAAAACTGAGATTCCGTTTGTGTTTGGTGGCGACGGTGCTTCTCTTTTAATGGGGCCATCGCTTTTACCCGCTGCTAAGATTGCTTTGCGGGCCACTCAACAAATGGCTAAGACTCAATTTGACATGGATTTGCGAGTTGGTGCCGTCCCGGTTCAAGTTGTGGCAGCAGCTAATTATCCGGTTAAAATAGCTAAGCTTAAAGTTTCGGAAAATTACAACCAAGCTGTTTTTATCGGCGGCGGCTTAACCCGTGCTACTGAACTTATTAAAGACCCGGCTGCTGGTAATATTTACAGTATTAAAAATAATGGCATTTCTGCAACAGCCGATTTTTCGGGATTGGAGTGCCGATGGCAGGATATTCCGAGCAAGTACGGGGAAATAGTAACGCTGCTGGTAATGGTGCGATCGGATTTGGGCCAGCAGAGCCATCAATTTTATAGAAATATATTAAAAAAAATTAACTACATTTACGGCAAGGAAAATAGTTTAAATCCTATCGACAGTAAAAATCTTAAATTGACACTTAGTAGCACAAAACTGATTCAAGAAACTCTAGTTAGGGCGCGCAGTGCTACTTGGTTAGACCACCAGCTATATTTATCAAAAATACAGTTAGAGACGGCGCTTGGTTCGCTGCTAATGAATTTAAAAGTTAAGACAGAAGAGTTAGATTGGGGAGTTTATAAAGATATTGCGATCGCAGCTACGGATTACCGCAAATTTGATGATATGTTGAGAATGGTAATTTCGGGTAATGAGTGGCGGCGAAAAAAATTGACGGGGTACTTGGAAAGGAATTACCGAGAAGGCAAGCTGGTTTACGGTTTGCACGTTTCTGACAGAGCGTTGATGACTTGTTTGGTGTTTGAACGCGGCGGCCACCAAGTGCATTTTATAGACGGTGCTGATGGAGGTTATGCTTTAGCGGCGAAGGATATGAAACAAAGAATGCAGGACTAAAGTCCTTACTACAAACCGTCGTTTCGTGCTATGATGCCTCCCTCTAAAATCTAAAATCTAAAATCTAAAATCGAATGACTGACTTAATTTACAAATATCCTCCTCTTTTACCCGGCATTCTCATCAAACGTTACAAGCGATTTTTTGCCGAAATTGAACTAGATTCGGGAGAAATAATCACGGCGCACTGTCCGAATACTGGCCCGATGACTGGTGTTTACATTCCGGGCAATCCAGTGCTAGTATCTCCCAGCGACAATCCTAAACGCAAGTTAGCTTATACTTGGGAATTAATTAAAGTTTGCGACACTGTGCCAACTTGGGTGGGAGTTAATACTGGGCTGCCAAATCGAGTAGTTAAATTAGCTTTGGAATTGAAATTATTTCCTGAGTTGGGCAATTACAGTTTAATTCAACCGGAGGTTGTTTACGGCACTGATAAAAAAAGTAGAGTTGATTTTTGGCTGACTGGTGAGGAAAAACCGATTTTTCTGGAAGTGAAAAATACAACTTGGGTAAAAGAGGAGTTGGCTTTATTTCCCGATACAGTGACGGAGAGGGGACAGAAACATTTGAGAGAATTGATGGAAGTGGTGCGGCAGGGTTCGAGGGCTGTAATGCTGTATTTTATTAATCGCGGGGATTGTACTGATTTTGCTCCGGGGGATAGTGCCGATCGCCTTTACGGACAATTGTTCAGACAGGCAATTAGTGCAGGTGTCGAAGTTTTGCCTTGTCGGTTTGACGTGACGCCAGAAGGTGTTCGGTATTTAGGTTTAGCAAAGCTTGATGTGTGAGGACACGATCGTCTTACAGCGTATTCCAGGTGTAATTCATAAACCTGGAATACGCTGTATCTTGTAAGGTTTGGAGATTATCCGATCGCGATCGCAGTTCAATGACAAAATCCGGCGCGATGGGGGGAAATTTCTGTCGTTGTTCTGGAGTCAGTGCTTCCCAGCGAGACAATTCCACCCATGCTACATCAGGAGAACGAGATCCTCCACCGGGCAATTTGAAAAACGTGGAAGAACTAAACACCTTACCGGCGTTGGGTTTGGCGATTCCAAATATAAACCTCACCGCCGAGATCCATCTCGCGACTACCGCTATCGCCGCCAACTGGAGACATCACAATTAACCTTCCTTCAGCATCGCTCGATGGTCAATTCAGGATTGCTGAGACAGAGTTGATAAAACTGCTCATCGGTAAATTGAACGCGATCGAGATTAACTTTTAGGGGTAACGTCAGCAAGGTCATCGTCATTACTCCCGATCTTTGAGACCTGATAATTTCTATTTTCATATAATGTTTCGCTTACAATACACTATGTAGCATCTAATAAAAAAGAGCGATCGCACTATGGGAATGACCCTGACCGAAAAAATCTTAGCTAAAGCATCAGGCCGCACTAAAGTTGAGCCCGGAGAAAATATTTGGGTAGAAACAGACGTGTTGATGACCCACGATGTCTGCGGGCCCGGCACCATCGGCGTTTTCAAACGCGAATTCGGCGAGAATGCGAAAGTCTGGAACCCTGACAAAATCGTCCTCATTCCCGACCACTACATTTTCACCAACGACGAACGCGCTAACCGCAACGTCGATATTCTCCGCGATTTTGCCAAAGAACAAGGGATAAAATACTTTTACGACATCACGGATCGATCGGACTTCAAAGCAAATCCCGACTACAAAGGAGTTTGCCACATCGCCCTAGCACAAGAAGGCCACACCAGACCGGGCGAAGTGCTCTTCGGCACCGATTCCCACACCTGTAATGCCGGCGCTTTCGGACAATTCGCCACCGGTATCGGCAATACAGACGCGGCTTTTATCATGGGAACCGGCAAACTGTTAATCAAAGTTCCCGCAACCATGCGCTTTGTGTTCAACGGTGAACTGCCGGATTATTTGTTAGCAAAAGACCTAATTTTGCAGATTATTGGTGATATTAGCGTTGCCGGTGCTAACTACCGGACAATGGAATTTGCTGGTGATACAGTTGAGCGTTTGACGATGGAAGAACGGATGACGCTGTGCAATATGGTGATTGAAGCTGGTGGTAAAAACGGCACGGTTGCGCCCGACAAAACTACGTTTGATTACGTTACTTCGCGGACTGATAAACCCTTCGATTCATTTTACAGCGATGGGGATGCTAAATTTTATAGCGATCGCACCTACGATGTCACCCAATTAGAACCAGTCGTCGCCAAACCGCACTCTCCCGACAACCGCGACTTAGCCCGCAACTGCCGCGATGTCAAGATCGATCGAGTTTACATCGGTTCCTGCACGGGCGGCAAAACCTCCGACTTTCTGAATGCGGCCCGCATTTTGAAAGGAAATCAAGTCAAAGTTCCGACTTATTTAGTACCAGCAACTCAGAAAGTTTACGAAGATTTGTTTGTCACAAAATACGATGGTCAAACGCTTTCGGAAATCTTCTTAGCAGCAGGCTGCATCGAACCCGCAGCGCCTTCTTGCGCCGCTTGTTTGGGGGGCCCAAAAGATACTTTTGGGCGGATGAATGAACCCGAAATTTGTGTGTCTACAACTAACCGCAATTTCCCCGGCCGGATGGGGAATAAAGAAGCGCAAGTTTATCTAGCTTCGCCTTACACGGCGGCGGCTTCTGCCCTGACTGGGTATGTCACCGATCCACGCGAATTTCTGTGTTAGAAAGTAGCTGATGTAAGGTGCTCTGCGGCGCACCCGGCGGTTCCTAGAATGTGCGCCGAAGAGTACCCTACGAGATGAATTTAAGGTGTTCTTCGGCGCACCCGCAAAAATGAGTGTAAAATGCCCTATAAAAAAGTAGGAGGACAATATTAATGCCAAACTATCGCCGATTTTACCTTCCTGGTGGAAGTTTCTCCCTAACGCTTGTTACCTACAATCGCACACCGCTATTTTCAGAGTCAGAAAATGTCTCGCGACTCTGCAAGGCTGTAGGGGCGCTTAAATCAGAATAACCTTTTGAAATTATTGGGCAGTTGTATTGCCCGACCACATCCATTTTTGGTGAAAATTACCTCCTAATCATACGGCCTATGCCAGCATCTCGGAAAGAGAAAAGTTTTCTTTGCACAATCTTTGCGCGGTCAAGAAAATTGGTCTCAAAATATCTCCTTTTCTCGCCGCAAGGGTCGATAAAGTAATGTTTGGTATCGTCGGTTTAGGGGATATCCTATTTGCAAACAAGATGAGTTTGAACAGCATTTAAACTATATTCACTCTAATCCTGTTAAGCACAATTTAAGTTATTGTCCGCATTTGTGGTATTATTATAGCTTTAGGTTCTGGTTAAAAAAGATGTTTATTCAGTTGATGGGTGCTGTTGTCCTCATGGCAGAAAGCCAAAAATACTAACTTTTGATGCCATTTCCTATAGACTAGGAGAATAAATTCAGAGGACTTACGTAAAAATTGGTATGACAGGCTACTTATAGCGGTAAGGTGCGCCGCAGGGCGCAACCCTATCCTTGTGTAAGGTGTGCACTGCTTGAATTGACAGGAGATTTCCTTTGAAAACACTATTTTTGGCTTGGCAAAGCCCGCGCAGCGGTTCTTGGTTTCCGATTGGTCGATTGACATTTAACGGTAAAGAATACCAGTTCAATTATACAAATGGTGTTCTAGAAGCGAAACTTAAGTGCGGGTTTCTGCCTTTGCCATCTTTCCCGGATTTCAATAAGGTTTACACTTCACAGAAACTGTTTTCGTTGTTTTCTAATCGAGTGATGGCGCGATCGCGCCCTGAGTACCATGAATTTTTACAGTGGTTGAATATCCCTGAACACGAACATTACCCAATTGCTTTATTGGCGCGCAGCGGAGGCAAACGGGTAACTGATAAATTTGAGGTGTTCCCTTGTCCGGAACCGGATGACAATAGACGTTACTGTATCCATTTTTTTGCAGATGGACTGCGATACCTTTCAAAGTCGGCAATTGAACGGATTAATCGGCTTCAAGTGGGCGAACTTTTGTATTTAGCCCACGAATTTCAAAATTCGCACGCTTCCCGTGTGCTTCTGTGTACTAAAGATCACTGGATTGTCGGCTATTGTCAGCGCTATCTTGTGGATGATATTTTTGAACTTATCTCGCAGCATCCAGAATTGGTTGGCGTAGAAGTCGATCGCCTCAATCAAGCCCCAACGCCGCTACAGTTCCGCTTGCTGTGCAAGATAACCGTCGATTGCCCCATAGACTTTCGCCCCTTCTCCAGTCCCATTTACCAGGCGGTTAGCAGTGATGTTTTAGCTGAGAGTGCGATCGGATAATCAGCAATAATAAGTAAAATTATCATCACAAAGTTAGGGAATAACCCAAGTTAATTGTTGTGAATTGAATACATAAAATTGCACAATTTAGATGAATAATTAGCTAAGTGTTGACATTTTTTACAAAATAGAGTATGTTTGAGCTAATTTATCGATGCCAAATTCCGCATTCTCAGTTAAGCCCATACAATTTATGAAAATTAGAGCTACAGGTTGCTAATGATTTCCATTAGTATTGTGGCAATGAATGAAACAAATTTGAGTTCTAATTTTTATAATTATAACTCGTATGGGTGTGAAATTAACCGATTATAAACTTGAGATAATTGTGAGTATGAACAAAAAAATAAAGATTGGGGTTGCTGAAGCTTTTGGTACTTTTGTGTTGGTATTAGGTGGATGTGGCAGTGCGGTTTTAGCTGGAGATAAAATCGGCTTTTTGGGAGTTTCGATCGCCTTTGGTCTATCCCTCTTAATCATGGTTTATACGATCGGGCCTATCTCTGGATGCCACATTAATCCGGCAGTAAGTATCGGTTTAGTAGTTGCCAAACTGATCGATGCTGTGTTACTTCCTTATTATATAGGAGGTCAGATTGTAGGAGGGATTTTAGGCGGTCTTGTTTTGTACTTGATAGCATCAGGAAAACCTGGTTTTGATGCAGCGGCTTCTGGATTTGCATCTAACGGTTTTGGAGAACATTCGCCCACAGGTTACGGACTTTTGGCAGCAGCTTTGACGGAAATTGTACTGACTGCTTTTCTGTTATTTACAATCATGGGCACTACCCATCCCAAATATCCCGTCGGTTTGGGCGGAATTCCGATCGGCTTGATGCTGGTGTTGATTCACTTAGTCGGAATTCCCGTAACCAATACTTCTGTTAACCCAGCTAGAAGTATCGGTGTGGCACTTTTTCAAGGCGGATGGGCAATTCAACAGTTGTGGGCGTTTATTTTATTTCCAGTGATTGGTGGAATTATCGGCGTTTTGGCTTATAATTTCATTAGACCCACTATGGAAGAAATTTGAGCGAAAATCAAAAATAAACTGGGTTTCTGGAAGTTTTTATGGTGGTAGAATTCATCTGGCAACTTAAGAAACCTGGTTTCTTGATCGCACAACTCGATCGAATTGCAAGTATTCGGTAAATAAGCGCCATGATTACGATCGTGATGGGAGTCTCAGGTTCTGGCAAAACTACTGTTGGCAAGTTGCTGGCGCAATCTCTAAATTGGGATTTCAGCGATGCCGACGATTTTCACCCATCAGCTAATATCGAGAAAATGAGTCGGGGCCTTCCTTTAGAAGATGGCGATCGCCTTCCTTGGCTATTACAATTGCAAGCTGCAATAGACAGGTGGCTGTTGGACAATAAAAATGTGGTTTTGGCTTGTTCTGCTTTAAAAACATCTTACCGCGAAATTCTCTACCGAGACCAAAAGCGAATGAAGATAGTTTATCTAAAATGTTCTTCTCAGCTATTAGCCACAAGGTTAAAAAATCGCGAAAATCACTACATGAAAGCAGACTTGCTGTTAAGTCAGTTAGACACTCTCGAAGAACCCGAAGATGCCATTATCATAGATGCTTCACAGCAGCTAGAGGTAATCGTGCGCCAAATTAGAAATCATCTGATGTGCGGTTAATTTCCCACAATAAAACCTCTAATACCAAATCGGGCTTAAATACCTGTTTATTTTATAGTCCCTGTCAGCTAGGACGAGAGTTTGTATACTAGGGATTCCCAATGCCGAGTCTTATCGAGGGTTTTTAACGCGGGTTTAGTATCAGAGTTATTTTTTTGGAGCAACTGGGTTTCTGAACCAAATTTAGCCCCCTCTCCGTTGCCGGGGGAGAGGTTTGGCCTGCTAATGTTTGTACAAATACAAGAAAGCTTCTACTTCAGCGGCGGTTGGTTGAGCTTTAATTGCCCCGGGTTTCATCGCTGTCATCGCACCTACCGCGCTCGCATAAGTTACAATTTTTTTTGTTATTTCTGGAGTCCCTAAACTCTTAATTCCCACCTTGCACAATTGGCTGACAAAACCAGCCATAAATGCGTCGCCGGCACCTGTTGTGTCCTCAACATCTACTGTAAAGGCGGGGATCTTTCCTTCATTTTCCGAGATACAATAGGCGCAACCTTTCTCACCCGCAGTCACCAAAACACCTTCTACAGAATCGAGGCGGTAGGTAATAGCTCCTGCGTCGGTAGAGTCAAACAACCATTCTGCTTCTTCCTCAGATAACTTGACAAAATCAACTTTTTTTAAGAGTTTTCTAATGTGCGCTTTTGCTTCGTCTGGATTTGGCCAAAATACGGGACGCCAATTGATGTCAAGTATAATTTTAACGTCATACTGTTCTGCTAGTTCGATCGATCGGGCGATCGCCTCTCGACTTTCAGGATAAGCTAATTCTAAAGTGCCTAGCACTAAATATTCGGCATTTTCAAACAGCACTTCGGGTAGTTGTGCAGCGAGGAGGCGGGTGTCGGCAAAATCCGCAGTATCGAATTCGCCAAAACCGGCAAAAGATCGATCGCCCGCTTCATTCCGCAAGACATAAACTTGCCGCGTCGGCGCACTTGGATGCCGCTGCACTCCAGCAATATCAACCCCTACTTCTTGCAATACCTGCACTAGGTAATTTCCCAATTCATCCCCACCTACAGCACCGATAAATCCCGCCGCCGTCCCCAATTTAACCAAAGCACAGGCAACATTAGCAGGAGCACCGCCGGGATATGCCGTCCAAGATTCTACCTCTTCGAGAGATACTCCTGGTTTGTCTGCTAAACAATCAAATAAGATTTCACCCAGACACAGAACGCGAGGATAGGTCATCTCAATTTTAGATTTTAGATTTTAGATTTTAGACTAGCAGTAGACAGGTCAACAATTATTTTTAACCCATCCCAGAAAAATTGCCAGCTATTTTTTAATGGCTGCTCCTATAATATCAGACTTACTGATACTGGCAGTTACTCGTTCAACGCACAAGTGCAGTGCGGGCGTATCAGTTGTTTTACCTGAAAACCTCTGCGGCTTTGGTTCGGATGTCAGATGCGCGCAGGTAAAGGGATCACCTGCCACCCTGTGGTGCCAGCAGTGCAAGTCGGTGCGGGTCATGGTGTGTCAGCGCTGGGTTTGCACTCCTGGCGATTCTGCAAGCGAGTTGGTGCTTCGGGCCCAAAAGAGTAGCACAGAAAATTAAATTTTCTCTTCATACTCGATCCCTCATCCTTTAGAATTGTAGATAGGTAAATATGCAGACATAGGAAAAATTTATGAGTGGGATTGTCTCTGGGACCCCTGTCACCCTGTCGGACAGAGAATTGCAAGTGGTAGAGTTAGTAGCGGCGGGATTGACTAATGAGAAAATCGCCGAAAAGTTAGAGATTAGCAAGCGTACAGTTGACAACCACATTAGCAATATCTTGAACAAGACGCGCGCTGACAATCGAGTTACGCTTGTACGCTGGGCGTTGCAGTGGGGAAAGGTATGTTTGGACAATATTAACTGCTGCCCTTTACCGCGGCCGATCGATAAAGAAGTATCTTAAGTAGGGATTTTGGTTGGGGACAGGCAAAGAAATGATGCAAACGGCACAAGAAAAACAACTCCGCTATCAAATTCAAAGCCCTGGATTGCCGCTGGCGGTGTATCGCGAAGTGGCGGTCCATTTGCGTCAAGTTGAAGGGGTGCAAACCGGTTTAATTCCGCAGCAGTCGCAGCGGTTTGATTACTGCGACAGCCAAGTTGGGGGTTTGTGGATACAGTATCCTGAAGGGTTCGATTTGGCAGGTCGCGAGCGGGTCGATCGCATTTTGGCTTATTATGGCGATCGTTACGGAGCGTGGGAATTATTAAGTCATTAGTTATTGGGAATTGTTAGGTGTTGACTGTTGACTGTTGACTGTTGACTGTTGACTAATAACTAATAACTAATAACTAATGACGAATTACTAATGACAACTGACAACTGCCAACTGCCAACTGACAACTGCCAACTGACAACTGACTAACAAAATGAGTGCAATTAAAACTTTACCGGGAACGCGGGATATTTTGCCCGCAGAAATTCAATATTGGCAAAATATAGAAGAAGTCGCTAGAATAATTTTGAAAAAAGCGGCTTATCGAGAAATTAGGACGCCAATTTTTGAACAGACATCTTTATTTGAACGCGGCATCGGCGAAGCTACCGATGTTGTCGGCAAGGAAATGTACACTTTTAAGGATAAGGGCGATCGATCGACTACTTTGCGTCCAGAAGGCACCGCCGGGGTAGTCCGATCTTTTATTCAAAACAGTTTGTACGCGGCGGGAGACGTGCAGCGTCTGTGGTATGCGGGGCCGATGTTTCGCTACGAACGCGCGCAAGAGGGAAGACAGCGGCAGTTTAATCAAATTGGCGTGGAAGTCTTGGGGAGTGCGAATCCTCGTGCGGATGTCGAGGTAATTGCGATCGCCTGTGATATCCTGCAAACACTCGGTTTAAAAAATTTGCGCCTCGATATTAATTCTGTCGGAAATAAGCAAGACAGACAAAATTACCGACAAGCTTTGATAGATTATTTTACACCGCACAAAGACGAATTAGACGCGGATTCTCAAGACCGCTTGACTCGCAATCCGCTGCGGATATTGGACAGCAAAAATCAGCGCACTCAAGAAATTGTAGCTGGTGCGCCGAGCATTTTAGAATATTTGGGAGAGGAATCGCGAGATCACTTCGAGCAAGTGCAGCTTATGCTCACAAATTTAGGAATTAGCTATCAGTTAAATCCCAGATTAGTGCGCGGTTTAGATTACTATACCTACACCGCATTTGAAATTATCTCCGACGATTTGGGAGCGCAAGCCACAGTTTGCGGAGGCGGCCGCTACGACGGTTTAGTAAAGGAATTGGGCGGCCCAGATACGGCGGCAGTCGGTTGGGCAATGGGTATCGAAAGGTTGATTATCCTGCTGCAAAAGTTGCAACCTTTGCCCGCGCCGAAGTTAGATTTCTATTTGGTATCCAGGGGCGAAAAAGCCGAACAGCAATCGGTATTGTTAGCTCAAAAATTGCGAAGTGCCGGGTTTAGTGTCGAGATAGATTTGAGCGGCAGTGCTTTCGGAAAACAGTTTAAAAGAGCCGACAGAAGCGGTGCGGTTGCGTGTTTAGTTTTGGGAGATGCGGAAGCTGAAAACCAGACGGTACAATTGAAGTGGTTGGCGAGTGGTGAACAAAGTGCGATCGCACAATCGGAACTACTAGCAATGACAAACGAGCTACAGCAGAAAATCATAGCTGCATATTAAGTCCGGCAGGGAATGAATTCCCTGCCTCAAAGCTAAAGTCCTCTGAAGAGGACTAATTATTTTAACAGTCTTCTTCTCAGTCCTCTTAAGAGGACTTTAGCTATTAGCCAGGGGTTTCAACCCGTGGCGGACTGTCGGCTTAAGTCGTTACTAATTGGCTCTGCCCGGTAACGCATATCCAGAGGCTCGGCCTCGTCATTAAGCCATTAACATTAATCCCAAAAACCAAGAGATATAATTTAAGCATTAAAACATTTAACCTCTGATAAACTATGTCTTTAGCAACTAAAAATCCTGAAACAAAACTCACAATCACCTGGCCGCTACTACCAGAAGATTTCCAACTACCAGACGACCCCCTGGAAGACGAAAGCCAACCATTATTAGCCGCCGCTTTGCGCCAGCCGCTAACAGGATTTCCTGAATTAATGCAGGATGCCTTAATTGTTTCCAACTTTGCCTTGTGTGCCGGCATAAGTTTCCCAGGTTCCACCAGCGACGAACAGCGCATTATCTGCAAAGCACCAGATTGGATGTACGTGAAACCCGTCAATCCCAAAAATGTCTCGCAAGTCCGCCGCAGTTACACACCGCACACAGAAGGAACCATCCCCCAAATCGTGATGGAATTTCTTTCAGAAACCTATGGAGAAGAATACTCCGTTGAATTTACCTCACGGGTGGGAAAGTGGTATTTTTACGAGCAAGTAATCAAAGTCCCTCGATACGTCATATTCCGAGCAAAAACAGCTCATTTAGAAGTTTACGCTTTACAATCAGAGCATTACAACTTGCAAAAACCTGATGAAAATGGACGTTATTGGATACCGGGATTAGACTTGTTTTTAGGTATTTGGGAAGGAACGCACGAAGGAAGGACAGGCTGTTGGCTGAGGTGGTGGGATGCAGAAGGCGAGTTATTGCTGTGGTCGGAAGAAAGAGCCGATCGCGAACGACTCCGCGCTGAAAGATTAGCCGAAAAACTGCGTCAAGCCGGGATCGAGTTAGAGGATGAAGAGTGAAATATCAATTGATGAGTCGAGTTCGATCGTGTTTTGGTATGATGACACTCTTGTGGTGCGGGCATCCAGCCCGCCCTTGGCTAACTTTACACTCCTATGTTAATCGAACGTCTCCAGCCGATCGCCTGGACAAAAAAACCGCGACTCATATCCTTATTTTCTGGTTGCGGCGGCATGGATTTGCCATTCCACCAAGCCGGATTTGAGGTAGTTTGGGCGATCGACTCCAACAAATACGCCTGCCAAACATTCAGCAGAAACATTGCTGATGTCATCATCAACGACAGCATAGAAAATATAGACATTGCACAAGTTCCCGAAGCTGAAATATGTATAGGAGGGTTCCCCTGTCAAGATTTCTCCCTAATTTGGAAGCGCCCCGGACTTGAAGGAACCAGAGGCAATTTATATACATATTTTCTCGATTTTGTCAATAAAAAAAAGCCCAAAGCTTTTGTAGCAGAAAATGTCAAAGGCTTATTAAGTGCCAATAATTATCAAGCAATAAAACAAATAATTTCTGACTTTGAAAGTATCGCTCCCGGCTACTTAGTTAAACCTAAACTATACAACTTTGCCGATTACGGAGTACCCCAATTTCGCCAAAGAGTGTTATTAGTTGGCATTCGGATGGATACAGGATTTAACTTTGTGCATCCTCAGCCAGAATACGGTCAAAATCGCAAAAATCCTTATCGAACAGCGGGCGAAGCACTCAAAAATGTGGAAGCAGTTCTTGACAATAACCAACATCATAAAATTCAAGCCCGCACCGTTGAAATTTTAAATCGAATTAAACCGGGAGGCAATTTCTCTGATATTCCCAAGGATAGTCCATACTATGTCAAAGGCATGATCAGTCACGTTTATCGGCGAATTCATCCAGATAAACCATCATCGACAATCATTGCTGGTGGAGGTGGCGGAACTTGGGGTTATCATTATTTAGAACCGCGTTCTTTGACAAATCGTGAAAGGGCAAGATTGCAAACATTTCCCGATGATTTTGTTTTTGAAGGTTCTACGACTGAAGTACGGCGGCAGATTGGCAATGCAGTACCGCCGCAGGGAATCGCGGCTGTTGTTGAGGCTTTAATTCCGCTATTTAATGGGAATTATCCGAAAGTGGATTTATATGAAATGAGTAAAAAGTTGCAGGGTATGTCAATTCAAGAGCGATTGAGATGGGCTGAATTAGAACCCAGTGAAAATATTTTATAATCAGCAAGTAGTTTATAGTACAATATTTCTAAATATTGAGCTAATTATGTAGCTGATCGAGTGAATATTCAAAATGCTGAAAGAACTTCATCTAAAACAAGTCGGAACCGCCCCCCAGTTCGATGTAGAATTTGCCGATCGCATTAATTTATTTACTGGCGACAATGGTTTGGGGAAAACTTTTTTGCTTGATGTTGCTTGGTGGGTACTAACTGGAAAATGGGCGGATAGTCCAGCTTGGCCACAGCAGGGACAGGGCAATTCCCCGGAAATCACTTCTCTTTTAAGCAATCAAAAAAAATCCGATAAATATCGAAGTCTGTTTAGTTTTTCCGAACAAAAGTGGTTAGAAATTGGCAAGTATTCTAGTTTCAAAGGGTTAATTATTTACGTCCGGGTTGATGGATTTTCCGTCTTAGATCCTGCCCGTAATCGCTTAGCAGCTTATCACTTCAATTATGATAGTCTTTGGAATGGATTGATTAATTCAGAAGGAAAATTTATCTGTAATGGTCTAATTCATGATTGGGTGAACTGGCAACGTCAACCAGACAGATCTCAATTCCAAGCATTATCTCGAGTCATTAAACAACTTTCTCCCGATGCTGATGAGTGGATGGAACCGGGAGAACCAATCAGGGTTTCTGTTGAGGATGTGCGTGAGATTCCTACCTTAAATTTTCCCTATGGCAATGTTCCGATTATATACGCATCAGCGGGCATTAAGCGAATTTTAGGATTAGCTTATTTGTTAGTATGGACTTGGTATGAACACACAATGGCTTCTAAGTTGCGGCAACAAGAACCTCTGGATAAGATAATTCTTTTAATCGATGAAGTTGAAGCTCATTTACATCCACAGTGGCAACGATCAATCTTGCCAGCCATCTTAGAAGTAGCGACAAACCTCGAAAATGAAATGAAACTTCAGCTCATAGCTACAACTCATTCTCCGCTGCTACTTGCCTCAATCGAGCCTGAATTTGATGAGGAACAAGATAAATTATTTTTGTTTGAGTTACAAGGTAAAGATGTAACTCTTAATGAAGTTCCTTGGACAAAACATGGGGATGCTGTTGGGTGGCTAACTTCAGATATTTTTGGGTTAAAACAGGCTCGTTCCCGCGAAGCAGAAATAGCGATTGAGGCTGCGTATACTTTCATGCGAGGAGAAAGCATGGAAACTTTTCCTGAATACCTCAGAACTAAGGAGCAAATTCATCAGGAACTCCTGCGAGTTTTACCAGAACACGATCGCTTCTGGCCTCGATGGATTGTGAGCACCGAGGTAGAGTAAAGATGATGCGATTTATTCCGCCACCGGAACCAACAGGTTTTGAGCAACAGGTGCGAAAAGCAGGCAATAATTGGTTAGTTAAAAATCCTGGTAAAGAACCAAAAGATTTTTGGTCTACCTTCAAACCTCAATTAGCTAAAGACTTCCAAAATCTTTGTGGCTATTCAGTTATGTACATACCGAGTCGGATGGGTACTGTAGATCATTATTTGAGTAAAAGTAAAGCAGAAAATCGGCATTTGATTTATGACTGGAAAAACTATCGCTATGCTTTGCAACGGGTAAATAGCTGCAAAGGAACTTACGATAGACAAATTCTCGATCCGTTTGAAGTAGAAGATAATTGGTTTGAGATTATCCTACCTTCTTGTCAGTTGGTTTTGACTGATGCGATTCCTTCCCACCAGCGTGATCGAGCCGAATTTACCCTCAAAAAGTTACAGCTTCAGAATAGTGAATGGGTGATAGAACAACGTCAGGAGTGGTATCGGATGTATCTAGAGAACGAACTTAATTTAGAAGGGTTAGAAAAGAAAGCGCCTTTAATCGCTCGTGCGGTTAAAAAACAGCTTAATTAGTTAATAATCATGGGAATCCAATTGTTGACAATTACGATCGCACTCATTCATACTATAACTAAGCGTTGTAGGAGCTAACTTTAATGTCGGAGCTATTCGCAAGAATCACGGTTAATCCTAGACAGTGTGGCGGTCGCCCTTGCATTCGCGGCATGAGAATTCGGGTATCAGACGTACTGGACTTATTTGTGGCTGGTTTGAGTGCGGAACAAATACTAGAAGAAATGCCCGATCTTGAAGCAGACGATCTGAGAGCATCTCTTTTGTATGCTTCGCGCAAACTCAATCATCCGGTATTGGTTGCATGACAATAATTTGGGTAGATGCACATCTGTCACCGGCGATCGCAACCTGGATTACAAACACATTTGGTGTCACAGCAGTAGGCTTGCGCGAGATTGGCTTGAGAGATGCCCGAAGATACTGAAATTTTTGAGGCATCGAGAGCGCAGGGAGTTATCGTAATGACTAAAGATAGTGACTTTGTTGATTTGGTCGATCGCCTTGGTTCACCGCCACAGATTATTTGGTTGACGTGTGGCAATACATCAAACGCTCGGTTGCGAGAGATTTTGAGTGCAACATTACCTGAAGCTTTGGAAATATTGAAAGCAGGTGAACCACTGGTGGAGATTAGTGGAAGTTAAACTTTTAATCACTAATCAGGCACCATCAAACCCTTCAACATTCTCCCCTTTTCCTCCTCCCTCAACCCCTTCGACTGCACCAAAACCCCAAAACCCCCCAAACCCATCGGATCGATTAACTGATGCAAAGCCTCCCGGCGCCGCAAAAACGTTGCCACATCCAATACTTCCGCATCATTTGTAGATAGAGAAGCAATACGATCGCCCAAACCCAACGCCATCAAAAACAAAGCCTGCTGAGTAAACCCTACCACATCCAAACCGCACAATTCACCCTGCCTTTCCAACGCCGTAAAATTAACATGAGCCGTTAAATCCTGCCGCCCCACATTAATATAAGGATTGCTGTGATATCGGTGGCGATAATAACACTGTAGCGTCCCCTCCCTGCGCCTCGGATTGTAATAGCGGTGCGCCGGATAGCCGTAATCAATAGTTAACAAATATCCCCGCTGCAACTTTTGAGCAACTGTACTCATCCAGTCCAAAGCCGCCAAATTTACTTCACTGCGATAACCATCCCCATAAGCACTCGCCGACAAATCGATGCTTACCAAATCCAAATATTCGGCAATTTTAGGCGTGGAAACTTCGCCAATAACCTCAACAAATTTTATCTCTTCTTGTTCATTTTTTGGGGTATTTGCGACAACGTAAATCTCCCTAACTTGCCCTTCTTGCAGAAAGAATTGATGCACTGGCAAAGCATCTACTAACTCATTAGAAAAGAAACAACCGACGATTGAGTTATTAACTATCTCATCCCAATTACACCACTTAACACACTTAATATCGGCTAAAGTTTGCCGCTGTTCCGCTTGGAGCCCAGGGGAAAGTTCAACAATAATGTATTCTAAAATATGAAAGAAATCGGGATGTTGCCGTTGCAGATATTGCAGCACATTTTTGGCAAAATTTCCCCGCCCAGCGCCCATTTCTACGATCGCGAAATTGAAAGGGCGATCCTCTTCGAGGGCTCCGCTAACGAGCAATTCCCACATTTCCACAAACTGATCCGCCAAAACCTCCGCAAAATCAGCACCCCAATGAGACGACGTGATAAAATCGCCTTGTTTGCCGATCGACTGGCGATCGCTATTGTAATAACCGTGCTGCGGATGATACAATGCCAAATCCATATATTCAGCAAAAGTAATACGCTGCTGCGGGCTGGCGGCAATTCTTTCGCAGATTAAAGCGCAGAGATCCGAGTTACTGTCATTGATATCTGATTGCTGAACTTTCATAATTAACCGTTATACTGTGGGAAGATGGTCTGCAACTGCGATCCCACCCTCACCCTCGAATGTTGAACGATCGGATTTAACCCCTATTGTTAGCTGAAATCCCAAAGCATCCAGCAACGCCACCAACAGATAAACTTCATCTCCTCCTGTTTTTGAGAGCTGATTTTTTAACTTTTCATAATGCAACGTAGCTAGCTCTGAAAGCTGAGTTATGCCCCCGCGAGCCTCAACCATATTACTAAGTGCTAGTGGTAAAAGTTCCGCTTCTACATTTTTCTCTTCCAAAATCGCCTCGATATAAGCAGCAGCAGCTTCAGGTTTTTTCAGGAATTCAATCAAGTCATCTTGGTAACTTACACTTTTAGTCATTATCTCGACTCCTGTAATCTATCCAATATTCAATAGCTTTACGAATATCTCGATTTTGAGTGCTTTTATCTCCACCACAGAGGATGAGAACAATCGTTTGCTCTATTTGCCCAAAGTAGACGCGGTAGCCTGGGCCCCAGTCAATTCTTAATTCAAAAACACCTTCTCCTACTGAGCGACAATCTCCCGAATTGCCGAGCTTAATTCTTTCTAGCCTCCCGCGAATCTTGGCTTCAGCTTTGATATCTCGAAGAGACTTCAACCATTCAGTGAAAGGAATTTTTCCATCTGGTGTGACGTAACGCTGAATTTCTTTTGGTTGAGCTTCCATAATTTATAGTAGCCGATCAAGGATTGAAAAAAGCAGCGATCGCACTCCTTAGCAACCAGCTAAAAAATGCGATCGCCCTTTTCCTTCTACCTATCAACCGAGCCCATAATAATGTCGATACTGCCCAAAATTGCCACCAAATCCGCAATCTTCACACCGCGCACAATGTGAGGCAAAATCTGCAAATTATTAAAATCCGCAGCCCGAATCTTCCAGCGCCAAGGAAACACACTATCATCCCCGATAATATAAATCCCCAACTCACCCTTGCCGCTTTCAACGCGGACATAATGTTCGCCCTTGGGAATCTTAAAAGTCGGCGCAACTTTTTTGCCAATAAACTGATAGTCAAAACCATTCCATTCCGATTTTGGCCCGCTTTCTAAGCGCTTGGCTTCCAAATTCTCGTAAGGGCCACCGGGGAGTCCTTTCAAGGCTTGATAGATAATCTTAACCGACTCGCGCATCTCCCGAATCCGTACTAAATACCGGGCTAAACAATCGCCAGCAGCTTCGGTACAGACTTCCCAGTCGAAGTCGTCATAACATTCGTAATGGTCAACTTTCCGCAAATCCCAATTTACGCCGGAACCGCGCAACATGGGGCCGGAAAGTCCCCAGTTAATCGCTTCGTTGCGAGAAATAGTACCCAGGCCTTCAATCCGGCGGCGAAAGATTGGATTGTTGGTAATTAAACGTTCGTATTCGTCAATTTTTGGAAGGAAGTAATCGCAGAAATCTTGGCACTTATCTACCCAACCGTAAGGCAAATCGGCGGCAACTCCGCCAATGCGGAAATAGTTATTATTAACCATTCGATAACCTGTGGCTGCTTCCCACAAGTCGAGAATTGGTTCGCGATCGCGCATAGTATAGAAAAAAGGAGTTTGCGCGCCCACGTCCGCCAAAAACGGCCCTACCCACATCAAGTGGTTAGCAATCCGGTTCAACTCCAGCATAATTACCCGAATATAACTAGCCCGTTTGGGGACAGCAATATTTGCCAACTTTTCCGGTGCATTCACTGTCACCGCTTCGTTAAACATCCCCGCAGCGTAGTCCCAGCGGCTCACGTAGGGCACGTACATCACGTTAGTGCGGTTTTCGGCAATTTTTTCCATCCCCCGGTGCAGATAGCCCAAAACAGGCTCGCAGTCCACCACATCTTCCCCATCCAGGGTGACGATTAGCCGGAGTACCCCGTGCATGGAAGGGTGGTGCGGCCCCATGTTGAGCACCATCGGTTCGGTTCTAGTCTCAATTCTTGACATAATTAAATGAATTAATGATTACTAGCTATTGTTGATTTTTGTTTGGCTTTTATGATTATGAAGGATATCGAGCTCTCTGAGAAGGAGACCCTTGGATCGGATGTCAGTATGGACACCTATCACGTTCCAGTTTTGGGAAGCGAGTTAATTGCGGGTTTGGCTGTGCGTGCAGGCGGGCACTATTTGGACGCGACGCTTGGGGGCGGCGGACACACGAGTTTGATTTTAGCGGCGGCGCCAGATGTTACAGTGGTGGCGATCGACCGCGACGAACAAGCCATCCGTTTTTGCCAAGACCGATTTGCCAACTCGCCCGTTAAGTTTTGGCACGGCAACTTTGCTGAATATCAGTCCCCAGAGGCCGAATTTGATGGTATCATAGCAGACTTGGGCGTCAGCTCTGCTCAGTTCGATACACCGGAACGGGGATTTAGTTTTCGCCACCCAGCTCAACTAGATATGCGTATGAACCAGCAGCAATCTTTGACGGCAGAAGAGATTATCAACCACTGGGAAGAAGTTAAACTAGCAGATATTATTTACAAGTACGGCGAGGAGCGACTGTCGCGGCGCATCGCGAGGCGGATTGTGCAAAGCCGTCCTTTTCAAACTACAACAGAACTTGCAGGGGCGATCGCCTCCAGCTTCCCCCCCAAGCAGCGCAACGGCAGAATCCATCCGGCAACCCGCACTTTCCAAGCTTTAAGGATAGCCGTCAACTCCGAACTGTCGTCTTTAGAAACTTTCCTAAACGTTGCCCCAAGGTGGTTAAAACCAGGTGGGAGAATCGGAATCATTACATTTCACAGTCTCGAAGACCGACCAGTCAAGCACCAACTCAGAGGAACACCCAATTTGCAGGTACTGACAAAAAAGCCGATCGTCCCACAATCCGAAGAAGTCGCTAGAAATCCCCGCTCTCGTTCTGCTAAGCTCAGACTGGCAGAAAGAATAACTTGATTCGGCAGTAGTAATATGCTTGCTGCAAAAAGTTCAGAGATTAGGGAGACTTGGATGCAGCAATCAAGTACGATTCGGCGAAGATGTAGGGAATAGCGCCAACAACCCACCACTAACCCTCCGGGTACAGTGGGGCTTGAAATACAGCCGGTGTTGACCAGACTTAGGTAGCAATACCTGCGTTAGTAGTAAGTGTTAAAATTCACACCGAGCACAGTGCCCAGCTAGTTAAGAACTCTGCAATCAGAGCATTAATTAGCCGTTTTGAATGCTGGTGTGTTTAGAAAAGTACCGACTGCTAACAAGATCATTGCTCGTATCACAGCGTGAAAGCTGACTCGGGAATTTTCCCTATTGAAGCTGCCTACCGAGGCGGGTTACAGTATCGAAAGCCTCTCATCTGTGCGAACAGATGGTGCGAAAGGAATGCTCACCTTGAGGTAAAACGGGTTTCTTTAACTCAACTTGACGTAACTGATATGTTGCATATATCCAGCCCCCCTTTTCCTCCCGCCACCTTGCTGATTACAGCTATGGTGGGGGTTTTCAAGGGGGAAGAAAGATGAGTCGGGGAGATGGAAGCAAGCTGAAACTGATGGTAGTCGATGACGAACCCGACAACTTGGATTTATTGTACCGGACGTTTCGACGCGACTTTCAGGTTTACAAAGCAGATAGCGCCCTCAGCGCCCTGGAAGTTCTAGACGAACAGGGCGAGATGGCCGTGATTATATCTGACCAGCGGATGCCAGAAATGAATGGCACCGAGTTTTTGGGGAAAACCGTCGAGCGATTTCCCGATACGATTCGGATTCTGCTAACGGGATACACCGATGTTGAAGATTTGGTTGAGGCCATCAACTCAGGTCAAGTTTTCAAATACATCACCAAACCGTGGAATCCAGAAGAACTCAAATTGGTGATCAATCAAGCCTCAGAAACTTACAAATACTACAAGCAGCGCAGCGTTGCATTGCGCCGCGCTTTACGCAAGGAATCTCTGTTCAATGAGGTAATGAGCGTGATTCGCGGGTCGCTAGATTACTCTAGTATGGTACAAACTATTGTTCAAACCGTAGGTCAAACTTTTGAGGCCAACTATTGTATGCTGCGGCCGGTAGAAGCCGATCGACTATTGCCGAGTACCTTCCCCTACCAAGCCCAAACCTCTGAAGCCAGTAGCTTTTCTTTTGATGAAAATTTGCTGGTTCAAGCTGTAGCCACTCGCCAAACTCAAGTGAACTCCAACAGTGGGGGGGACGGTAACTCGGTTGAGATTGCCGTGCCCCTGACTTACCAGCAAGAATTGCTGGCGGTACTGGCTTTGTCCCAGATTGGCGGCACTAACCCTTGGTCAGCAGAAGAGATAGAGTTAATAGAAGGTGTAGCAGCTCAAGCTGCTCTCGCCCTGTCTCAAGCTAAGCTATACCAGCGCACTCTGGATTTAGCCAAGCAGATGCAAAACGAGTTGGAAGTGGCTCGCCAAATCCAAACAAACTTGTTGCGCCAAAGTTGGCCGGATTTTGAAACAGTCAGGGTGCAAGCTTGCTGCTATCCCGCGCGGGAAGTTGGCGGCGACTTTTTTGAAGTCTACGTCCACTCCCAAGGGGATATTTGGATAGCGGTGGGAGATGTTTCGGGTAAGGGAGTTCCGGCTGCTCTATTTATGGCCAGCGCGATTTCGGTGATGCGGCGGGAACTTTCCCAAGAAGTTTCTCCAGAGCCCGATCAAGTTATGCAGAACATGAATAGCAGTATGTCTGACGACCTGATCGGCAACAACCATTTTATTACAATGGTTGTAGCTCGTTACACTCCGTCAACGGGACACCTCGCTTTTGCTAATGCCGGTCACATTTACCCGATCGTTTGGTCTCACTCGGAGGTGAAAGCTCAAGCCGCTAGTGGTAAAACGCCAGCCGAGCCGAATTTCCTGAAAGCTCGTGGCATTCCCTTGGGGATACTACCAGTTTGGAGAGGCAAAGCGGGTGCGATCGAATTAAAGTCAGGAGATGTATTTCTGCTGACGAGTGACGGAATTACTGAAGCTAGCGTGACGACTGAAGCGGTCGCAGGGGGTGTACCAACCCGTTCTATGCTACAACAAGAAGGGCTTTGGCAACTCTTGATTCAGGAACCTGGTTCTTTCAACTTGGACAATTTGTTGGCTTACATCCGAGCCGACAATCCCGTTCAGGAAGACGACCAAACCATACTCTCTCTGGAGGTTCTTTGAATCTGTCAGCGACTCCCGACGCATAGTCGGGGGTGAGCAGCCGAAAAAACTTAAGCCCTGCTTGTTGACGGCCCATAGAGTAGTCCTGCAAAGGACGGCGTTATGGTCAACAGTAAAAAACCACAGTAAAAAAACCTAGCCGGCGATGGCGCAGCTAGTTTCCTGAATCGCTTTCCTGGGGGATTAAATACCTGTCAAGGGTTAAGGTAGAAGGCATTCGTCAGAAAAAACCAACGCTTAAAAGCCAAGGATTGAAACACAGATTTTTTATGCCTCACTGCTTGCAGTCTCGGTATGATTATCAATTGTTAAGGGGCTTTAAGCTCATAACAAAAGTTTTCAACTATACTCTTAACTTCTGCCTTCTACCGAATGACGAATGCCTGATTTTTAAACAGAAAAGGCTAGTATCCCCCGAGTAGCGACAAGTATTGAGGCCGAATCCATTCGGCGCGTCGTATTTCATACCTGGAAGACACAGGGTTTTCAAACTTACGGGATTTTTTTATGAATACTGAGCTTCATGTGCCAAGCGACTTGCGGTTTTTAACAATTGTTGAAAATTGGTTGCTGAGCAGTTTGGAAGTAGAGCTAGGAGAGCACGTCGATTGGCCGCGTCAGTCGAATCGTTTGCGCTTGGTGTTAGCAGAAGCCTATTCTAACGTGATCCGCCATGCTCACAAAGATCAACCCAATTTGCCCGTGTTAATTCGCTTGAATTTAAAAAATAGGGATATTGGTTTAGAAATTTGGGATTACGGTAAAGGTTACGAAATGGATACTTACAATCCCCCGAGGCCGGAAGCTAAACAGGAAAGCGGCTACGGCTGGCTGATTATGAGCAGACTTATGGATCGGGTGGACTACACTTTGCAAATAGACGGTCGCAACTGTCTGAAGTTGGAAGCGAGTTTGCCGGAAAAATCTTAATTAGTCATTAGTCATTAGTCATTAATGATTGGCAATGCACTTTTTGGCTCGCTTTGGCTGTCTGTCGCACGCGCTGCGGTGACAGCCAGTTTTCCGTCAAGTAGTGTCAGCCCAAGGCGAGACTGTAAGATTGTAGGGGTAAATTTCCGATAGCACAAATACCCAAGAAACCGGGTTTTTGAACAGTTAGCGACGCTTCACCAGAGATTTGGGTAAAAAACCCGGTTTCTGCCTCATTCTGGCCATAAAAAGCCGATTAACCTGTCGATCGCACGACTTTAGCTATGACGTGCGATCGACAGGTCAAACCAAAATAGACAATTTAAATGTGAAACAGCTTATCAAACATCAAATTTCGTCTGCGACCGCAGATTTAGCAATTCTTGGGGAGAAGCTAACAGTTTGACCGTGACAGAAAGGAGTTTTTGGTCAGAATTGAGCAATAACAGCCATCCGACATTAACACCAAAGGCGGAAGTTTGCACCCGGCCGCTGACCTGAACTTCTACAGTGCCATCTTCTAAAATTTGGCTGACACCTTTCTGGGGTTCTAGCTGCATTCCTCGCGCTTCTTTTTTGAGATAAGTGGCGATCGAGATGTTGCCGATAATGGGATCTTCAAACGGCGCGTGCAGAACCCCGTCATCGGCAAATAAATTAGCCGTCGCGTCAAAATCGCCCGCGTTTAAAGTTTCAAAATATCGCAGTACCGTTGGGTTTGTGATGCCTGCAATCTTTATAGAGGTAGTTAAAATAGGTTGAGTTGTTGCTGTCATAAAACAAGTGATTTTAGATGAATGATTATACTGTAATCATTCTCTTTGTCGCAGCAAATCCCTCAAAAGATATAAGTAGGGCTAGGAAAATAATTCTCCGAAAAAAGGAGGAACCGGAGAGCGTCGATCGCAGCTTTCAGAGCGATCGACCAAAATCAATACTACTTTCAAAAAATGTAAGGGTAGCCAAGCTGTAAACCCTGATACCATCAGTCATTTCCCATCCTTCAATTCTTGAATCTAAAATTTAAAATCTAAAACCTAAAATGATAGAAACCCAGACACATAAAGGCATCTGGGTTTCTGGGCAAGCCTGTTTAACAGAGCCAACCAGAATATTCTATTTGCGGATCAAATTGAGCAATTCTTTAGGAGATGCCAACAAGTCGATCGCCACAAAGAAAATTTGACCTTGGGGATCTAGCATAAACCGCCACGCGATGTTCATTCCCACATTCGATCCGAACCAGGGAGTTTCGACTTTGCCAGTGACTTTCACTTGGCGGTAGCCATCTTCTGCGGGTTCCGATACACCTTGCTGGGGCATCATTTTCAGTCCGATGCACTCTTCCCGCATATAGTTGAGGATAGCGTCGCGACCAACGATCGGCTTTTGGAAAGGTGGTTGCAGGGCACCTTCTTCAGCAAATAAACCGACGGCTGGGGTGAAGTCGAAGGCGTTCATGTAGTCGATGTAGCTGAGCACTGTCTGCTCGCTGATACCCTCAATTTGGGTTTTCACCCGCTCTTCTGGAGCGGTGGGAGTGCTGCGGGGGGCTGAGCGTTTGCCGTACTCTTGGTTAAAAGCAGGGTCATAGCCCATGTTAACTACGGTGTTGCGAAGTACGGTAATTTGCTGACCGGGATCTAGTTTCTTGATGGTTTCTAGAACTGTGGTGGCTTCGGGAGACATTTGATAGCCAGCGGGGATCGGAGCGACAACGCCCTGTTTCATCAACTGTCCCAACTCGTACCAGAAACCGAGTTTGGTGTTGACGCGCAAGGAAGTGTAAATCCGGCCAATTGTTGTGTCGGCGTTGCTGGCTAGGTCAAACATGGTTTTGCTTTGAGCAGCCGGCGACATTTGCTTGATTTCGCTCAGTATGCCTTCAACAAGCGCCATGCTGGCTACTCCGGGAGCTGCTGCGGTGATGGAAACGCCCATTTCGGTGTAGGCATACCAGAGCAAGGCTAGTTGGTCTTCAACGCTGAGTTTGTAGAACGCTTCGGTGGTAGCCGGAACAACGCTAGCAATCTCTGTGGTGGAGAAAATAGATTGAGCTGATTGAATACTAACTGCCATGTGTATGCTGTGGGATTTGTGGTTTTAGTGAGGTAGTTGAGTTAGGGAATCTCAAGCTCCCTTGAGTAAAATTATGTAACTTTTTGTTAAAAAGTGCAAATATAAATTAAATATAGCTGAGTTACAAAACTATAATCAATGTTTTGGTAAATTGCGATCGCCATCACTAGACTGTGCGCCGAATTAGTTTATTTAGGAAACCAATCATTAAAATCGCTGGCATTATCATATAAAATCAAAATAGTCAATACAAAAGGTAAATATTTGCCTGGTGTCAAATGAAAGCGCCAATTAGCAGCAATTTGGTTAAGCAAAAAGCCCTTGAGTTGGGATTTCACAAAGTCGGGATCGCCTCAGCAGACATGGATTTCGATCTAGAAAAACAAAGATTGCAAGCTTGGCTGGACAAGGGTTATCAGGCGGATATGGCATGGATGGCGAACCCGAAACGGGAGGATATTCGATTAATAATGCCAGAGGTGCAGTCATTAATATGTGTCGCCATCAACTACTACACACCTCACCAACGTCCCTCAAATCCCCCTTGTGAGGCAGGGCTGTTTCATTCTCACGAAAAACGAGGTTTTTGTAGGGGTAGTGCCCCCGTGCCTACCCCCGCCACCAACCATCGAATGGGGGTTTCAGGCCAAAAGGGCCGGCACGGGGGCACGGCCCCTACCAAGAATGAAACCGCCCTGCCTTGTGAGGGCAGGGGGGTCGAGGCAGGGGTCGAATATGCTAAAATCTCTCGCTACGGTTGGGGAAGGGATTATCACAAAATCCTGCATAAAAAACTGAAGGTTTTGGCAAATTGGGTGCGATCGCAAGGCGAGGGAATTGAAGCGCGGTATTATGCTGATACCGGGCCGATTCAGGATAAAATGTGGGCGCAGCGTGCTGGGATTGGCTGGATTGCCAAAAATGGTAATGTAATTTCGCGCGAATACGGTTCTTGGGTGTTTTTGGGCGAAATCTTGACTAATTTGGAGTTAGCGTCGGATGAGCCTCATACGGAACATTGCGGTACTTGTACTCGCTGCATTGAGGCGTGTCCAACGGGAGCAATTACTGAACCTTTTGTGGTGAATGCCGATCGATGTATAGCTTATCACACGATCGAGAATCGAGCCGAAAAATTGCCCGACGAAATTGCATCTAATTTACAAGGCTGGGTAGCAGGTTGCGACATTTGTCAGGATGTTTGTCCTTGGAATCAGCGGTTTGCTAAACCAACTAATGTGGCAGAGTTTGAGCCTTATCCTGAAAATATAGCGCCGACACTTGCAGAATTAGCCGACATTTCCGACGAAGAATGGAACCGCAGATTTACAGCTTCGGCGCTGCGGCGCATAAAACCCGAAATGCTGCGGCGAAATGCGAAAGCAAATCAAATTCACCCTTAAAAGTTGAGATGTTCGCGCTCAGGGTGCTTAGGGGGCACCTTACCCTATAGATAATAACCCTAGGGTATGTACGGATGGCCAAGAGCCAATACATTATGCAGTAAGTCATTCCCCCATCTAAAATCTAAAATCTAAAACGCATCGCTAAGAGTTAATAAATTATGCAGTAAGTCATTACCATCTAAAATCTAAAATCTAAAACGCATCGCTAAAAGTCAATACATTATGCAGTAAATCATTCCCATTTAAAATCGAAAATCGAAAATCGAAAATTGTATGCTTCCCCGTTCCTTATTTGCTATTGTCCAATGACCAAAGTAATTATTTTTGATTTTGACGGTACTTTAGCAGATACAATCGATATTCTTCTAAGCATCACCAACCGTTTGTCAGCAGAATTGGGCTTTAAGTCTGCTACCAAAGAGCAAATCGCTCAACTGAGCAATTTAACTTCTTGGCAAATTCTTCAGTATTCGGGCATTTCTATCTTCAAATTCCCGCTGTTGATTAGAATGTTGAAAGCAGAGTTACGCACCGAAATTCCCAATATTCAATTATTTCCGGGGATTAAAGAAGTTTTACTGGAGTTAAAAACACGGGGATTTCAACTGGGGATAATCACATCTAATTCCAGAGAAAACGTCTTGGCATCGCTGGAAAAAAATGGTTTGCAAGACACTTTCACGTTTATTTACTCGGGTTCAACTTTTGGCAAACATAAAGTTATTAATAGCTGGCTAAAAAGAGAACATATAAATCCTAAACAAGTCGTTTATGTGGGAGATGAGATTAGAGATATAGAAGCTGCTCGCAAAACCGGAATTAAGGTAATTGCTGTAGCTTGGGGTTTTAATTCTCAGGAGGCTTTGGCTGCACACAATCCAGATTTTTTTATTAAACGCCCCCAGGAATTGATAGAGATTATGAGTAATTTAGGGGAAGTGTAAACTGAAATTGCAAAAAGTAAGACTCGTCGGTTGAAATCTATTCTCAACAAACTCTCGTTACACCAAAGAGGGACTAAAGAATAAAAGGGGTATTAAAGCCTGATTTGTTATCAGCCATAGTCCTATTATCCTAAGCTGTTGTGCATTTAAATTGTATATTTCGAGTCTCGATCAAAAATCCTCAAATCCTCTCCCCCTCTCCTCTTCTCCCCCTCTCCCTCTCTAATACCATAGGCAATCTAGATGCAACACAGCTTATGTGCGATGAAATTAGGTTAATCTCCTTCGCTCCGTTTCAGTGCTGCTAAAACTGCTTGCTGGCTAACTGCTTGGTAGATTTTGCTAAAATGCTGCTTCAGGGCGTCTGATGCAGGGGAGGATTTGCTAGCGGTTCCTTTTCCGTCGGTGGCGAGGGGAATTGGGCCTAAGATATCTAATACTGTTTCGCTGCTGGGCGGGGGTACAATGACTACTAAAGATGATTCTAGCTGCTGGTTGTATTCCCAAAAGCGATCGACCTTCGGCAATTTAGAATTGGTAGTGGGGGCATTTTCGCCGGAGTTTAGTTGGGAATTTTCCTCTCCTTGCGTACCTCGTCTTTGACGAAGTGCTGTCAAGATTTGCTCTTTGGTTCGGCCCCGCAGTTGAAAGAGTACGAAAGGGTCTTCACCGAAGCGATCGCCCAATAAGTAGTATACTGCACTGATGTGTTTGCAAGGGTTTTTGGGGTCAGGACAGCTACAGCGCGATCGAATATCAGATAAACTTAACGGAAATAGCGTTTTGCCGGCGGCCGCAAATACATCCTCAATATTGTGCGGCATTTCTCCTGCTAGTAATTTAGCTGAAAAAACTGCTCTTTGCGACATATTTTCAATCACATAATCCCAATCTTCATCGCTCAATGTGTCGAGTCCTAAAGAAACTTGATAGGGTTTGGGATCTGTTCCTTGAACTACGGCGATTACTTCTTGGTTAGGGAACTTAATGCTAAGAACTTTACCTTCGCGCGCGTATTGCCAGCCACGTTCTAAGCGTTTTTTGAAGCGGTAGGTATTTATTAAATCTAACCACTGTTGTGTCCACCATTCTCTGTCAATCATAAGCCGAAGGAAGAAGGAAGAAGGAAGAAGGAAGAAGGAAGGAGGAAGAAGGAAGAAGGAAGGAGGAAGAAGGAAGGAGGAAGAAGGAAGAAGGAAGAAAGCTTTAGTTATCTAGGAGAGTCAGAAACCGGGTTTTTTACGAAAAAACAGGACTATAACCTTTAATCCTGTTATAAAACCCGGTTTCTGTGGTCAGAGTGCGTAATTCCTCTGATGGTTGAGAACTAAAGTCCTCACCCGAAACCGAAGAAAATTAAGCACCTTATTCTTCTTCCGTTTCTATGATAGCATTGCGATCGAGAATTAGTAAATTGCGAAGTTGGTCTGTATCGAGTTCGGTGAGCCAGTTTTCACCGGCACTGACCACTTGTTCGGCTAAAGCTTTTTTGCTCTCGATCATATCGTGTATTTTCTCCTCTAACGTACCCGTGCAGACAAATTTGTGGACTTGCACATTGCGGGTTTGACCGATGCGAAATACGCGGTCAGTTGCCTGATTTTCTACTGCTGGGTTCCACCATCTATCATAGTGGAAAACGTGGGTTGCTCTGGTTAAGTTCAGGCCTGTGCCGCCTGCTTTTAAAGATAAAATCATAATCGGCGGGCCTTGGGGGTCGTGCTGGAAGCGATCGATCATTTCTTCCCGCTGCTGTTGCTTAATTCCTCCGTATAAGAACAAAACTTCTCGCCCTAAATGCTGTTCTAGATGCGGTTTCAAGAGTTTTCCCCATTCGGCAAATTGAGTAAAAATTAAAGCCCGATCACCCTCAGCGATCACCTCTTCTAACATTTCCACCAACCGCTGCAATTTCCCCGATTCCTGACTCTTAATCCCCAATTCTTTCGGCTTAGCTTCTGCTTTCAAAAGAGCCGGATGGTTGCAAAGTTGCTTGAGTTTTACCAGCAAAGCCAGAATCATTCCCCGGCGCTGAATACCTTCGGCTGAGTCTAATTCAGCTATTGACTCTTCGACTATTTTCTGATATAATTCCGCCTGTTGAGCCGCCAGCCCACAAAATACAGTCATCTCCTGTTTGTCGGGCAAATCTTGGATGATTTCTTTGTCAGTTTTCAGGCGGCGGAGGATGAAAGGCCGAACGAGCGATCGCAAAGTCTGCAATGATTCTCGATCGCCGTATTTCTCGATCGGAATTGCAAATCGGCGCTGAAAGAAATTGCGCGGGCCCAAATAACCTGGATTCAGAAATTCTAAAATAGACCACAATTCTTGCAGTCTATTTTCCACCGGAGTTCCTGTCAGCGCAATTCTAAAAGATGCCTCGATTTGCCGCACCGCTTGCGACTGCTTCGCCTCGGAATTTTTAATATTTTGCGCTTCATCCAAAACCAATCCTTGCCACTTAATGCCTTGAACTTCCTTCGCATCGCGAAACACCAGGGCATAACTGGTAATTATTAAATGCTTTCCTTTAATTTCAGTCGCAAATGCTTTGCCTTTAGCGCGTTTGTCTCCGTGGTGAACTAATACTTTCAGCGTCGGGCCAAATTTCTTGACTTCGCGCTCCCAGTTACCCAATACTGATGTTGGACAAACCAGTAATGTCGGTGCTTCTAGGGCATTTTGTTCTTGTAAGTGCAGGAGAAAAGTGATTAACTGAATAGTATTGTGGCACAAGATATTATTGGCAACAAAATTGTGATGCTTGCTCACCTCAAAATCATAAACCCACCCGCTGTACTCAAAATCCTCAATTTCCTCTATTCGGCAATAAAATACTTCGCGATCGAGTATAAGTTGCAAATTTTCTCGGACAGTATCTAGCTGCGCTACATTGAGATTTGCATAAGCCTCTAGGGTCTGATTCGTCCATTTAGAAGGCTTTAGCTGGCGGTACTCATGCTCTGCGGAACCACCAAGCACATTTTCCATACCTGCTACCACCTTTTCTAGACTGATGCGGGAAAACTGCTGGGAACCGTTAATATAAACAGGATTGTGAATTCCGAAATGCCGTAACGGCAGTTTGGTCATCTCCACTGCATCGGCAACAATATCCGAAACCGGAATTCCTTCGACATTTGTATTGGCAGTAACTTCGCAAATTTCCTCTAATTTACGCTGTTTTTCTGGATCACCACAGCCAATCTCCTGCAAAAATATGCGCGCTGAGTTACCGCCGAAAGTACCGATATAATAAGTGCGAAAAATCCCGCTGCCATTGGTGGCGCGTTTCTGCTTAGTGGCGATTCGCAGCCAAATTCCAAAGCGCCGCAGCAGTGTAGAAAGTTGTTGGATGATTAAATGCGAAGCGGTGCTAATTTCGACAGTCCGCATTTTAGGAATGACAGAACCTTCAGCATCAAAGTAGTTTTTGAGAAAAATCCGTATGCTGTCCAGATTGGCTTGCATGATAAATTCTGGGAAGCTTTTCTCGGCTGACAGTTTCCCCCACTCGTAGCCTTTAGACTCAAGAAAGCTTTGGTACGATCGACTACACACAGCTAAATATGCTGCTCTTTGCTTACCGGGAGTACGAACAGCAGGATTATTTATTTCTATCCCATACTTTTTGCTTAAATGGTGAAGTGTGAAACGCAATTCTTCAAGAACTGCCACATCTTTCTGCGTTATTGTGAGTATTGCCCGATCGCGCTGCTCATATCCCTCAGCAATCTGCCAAGCCAGAAACTTGACCAAATCGGGATCTTCCGGCTTTCCTTCCCAATACAATTTAGCAGGAACGCAAACATAATCTCCAACCTTGAGGTCATTTGTCCAGCCATCGCGTCCTAACAATTTGTGGCGGCGGGTAATTGTGATGCTGCTACCGTCTTGCAGTTTGATTGTTCGCAACTTTTCTTGCACTTGCTGGCGGTAAAGTCGTCGAATAGTCGCCTGTACAATTTTGCCTGTTTCCTGATTTATGGAATTTACCAGTAATTGCTCGTTAGGTTCAGACCAAAAGCCCTCACCATCGAATTCTGTTTTTCCGGCATAAGCTTCCCATATTTTTTCAGCTTTTTGTAAAAAACCATTTACAAAAAGCACACTTTGTGGTACAATGCACTTTCCCAAACCCATATCGTCCGCGAGACAAGCACCTAAACCCCAGCGTTCTAAGAATGCTAACCAGCCCGCTCCTAGGGCTTGATAAGGTCGCAATTGTCCTCGGAAACTAGCCGGAGTTGCGATCGCACTTACCGCTTGATTATCGCTCAAAGTATTCAACAATTCCTGAAGTTGGCCGGTTGCCTCAAAATTCACCACAGGCAATTTCTCGATCATCTGAGAATCGCCCGACGCCAAACGCAAAGCATCCTCCAAAGAAAGAGTCATTTGCTCTTTGCGGCTGGCAAAAAAAGTTTGAGCCGCCCTCACATCCGGCGCGCGCAACTCCACCCACTCGCCGTTAATTTCCACCAAAGGCGAATTCAACGCAATCAATCTGTCAAACTCTGCCTTAGAAAGGCGCTGTCCGCCGATCGTCAATTCCCACTTAAAATTTAGCAGACTTTGCAATCCCAGCCCACCTTTCGCCGGAGTCACTTTCGGAGTTTCCGCTTGAATGCTCAAACCCAAACGACTGGCCCAACCATCTGTCTTTGTCAAACTCGGCGGCAAAACTACACCCAACCCGCTATCAGCAAAGCGCCAAGCTACAGACTTAATAAACTCGTAAGCTTGCAGCGGATTTAATTGGCAAGATTGAGGCCGCTGTGCTTGCAAACTCGGTTCAATTAACGGATAAAGTTTCGAGGCTAAACCCAAGCCGCTGAGCAAAGTTTCTTGAGGCAATTCTATTGTCCGCCCCGCATAAGCCAAACGCTCGACTGAGTTGTTCCAAATAGTTGTCGCGTCTACCAAAAATTCCGCTTCATCTGCTGCTTGCAAGCAATAATTTAAACTCCAGTTGGCTTTACCAGGAGACGGCGGTATGAGTTGAAAGCAAGTGCGAAATTGACTTTGTTGAGATAATTGGTTTTGCAGCGGTGCAGTCCAAGCAGTCAGCTTGGTTGCCAAGTTTTCCAATGCTGCTGTTTCTACTTGAACTATCCCAGATTCCTGCTGCAAAGCTTGCAGCCAGTCGCGCACAGGAGAAACTGCTTTGATGTCTAAAGTAGAGCTACCAGCAGATCGCACTTGACTATCTACAATACTACTCAAAAAGCCTAATACTAATTCCTCCGCCCCCATCGGCAAATCCACCGCTAAAGGCAATTGACTGGATTCTTCTTCCTTTTCCCCTCTTCCTTCTTCCTTCTTCCTTCTTCCTTCTTCTTCCTTTTCCCCTCTTCCCTCTTCCTTCTTCCTTCTTCCTTCTTCTTCCTTTTCCCCTCTTCCTTCTTCCTTCTTCCTTCTTCCTTCTTCCTTCTTCTGATATGTTCTGCAAGCAGTCGGCATTTGCTTGACAAAAGTGGCAAGGCGGAGTGTATCTGTAGAACTATCTAACAACGGTTGCCATTTAGCAATAGCAGAACCGTCCGACTGTTTCTCCAATCCAGGCAAAAATTTGCATCTTGCCAACAAATCCAAACTCCACCTAGCAATATGAGACCAAAAACGTAAATCTGAGCCGACAAAAGAGTCGGGTTCCGTGCTGTTAAGCGGTAGTGATTGCAAGAAAACAAAAGCTGCTTGAGGGTTGAGACAAAAACCCTCGACTTGCCAGGGATAAAGGTAAATTTCCTCGGTTTGGGCGGGTTCCTCAAGTGCTGCTGCTGAGTGCTGCGGCATCAGATTTCCGTTCGATTCTGAGATTTGGGTGGGAAGTGCGATCGCCCGAATTTCCTTTTGAATTGAGGAGTTTTGGGCGATAATTTCTGCGTTTTGAGTTTTGGGCGATCGCCTAGTTTTTTTGCTTTTTTCCGGTGGAGTTTCTGCGGTTTCCGGTAATTGCCAATCCAGTTTTCCAGACTGTTGCAAGGAATTTAGGAAATTCTTAAATTCAAATTCGGTCATTGCTAAAGGATGCGGTAAATTTATCCCCGATTCCCTGGTTTCAATTGCCCCAATTTTTCGCCAAGTTTCTCCCCAAATAAATAAGCAATTTTTGTCATTATCTATGAGCCAACTGCCGTGTAAAATTGCCATCTTTTTTACCCTGATATTTGTATTTAAGTGCGAGGTTGACTACAGCATTTATATGGGATTTATGAAAATTTTATTTAAAACAAACCAAGGAAATTTTGAGCCAGATAGGAATTAGGTAGAACCGGTATAGCCTTTCTCAGTAACATGAGGTGCACGCTTGATAAGCGGGCATAGGGCATAGGGCATAGGGCATAGGGCATACCTCACTTTATTGAGAACTGCTATATATTTAGGTACTTATGGCACACCTTACCGCTTATTCCCTGACCTAGATAACTAAATCCCTCTTCCTTCTTCCTTCTTCCTTCTTCCTTCTTCCTTCAACGTCCCAATTCCCAAACGAAAATTCATCGTACCATCTATTTCAGGCGTTTAGCGGACGATCGACCGGAGAATAGACCCCAGACAGCAAAAAATAATTCTAGAGTATAAATGCTTAGAATCGAGACACAGACAGTCGATCGCGAGGCGATTATCCCTGTGTTTTGGCGTCGGACTCTCAAACATCCTGTGGTAATGTTACGATCCCGACAGAGAAAGAATGTGGTAGATAAGGAAGCAGTGCTACATGGTAGAGATAGACAAGTCAATATCCTTCGATGGACGGGATATTAGACTGAAGATTGGTTTACTAGCGCCTCAAGCAGGCGGTGCAGTTTTGATTCAGTCGGGTGACACGGCGGTTTTAGTGACAGCGACTCGATCGCAGGGGAGAGAGGGAATTGATTTCCTGCCCCTGTTGGTGGATTACGAAGAGAGACTCTACGCTGGCGGTAAAATTCCCGGTGGATTTTTGCGAAGGGAAGGGCGTCCCCCAGAAAAAGTGACTTTGACTGGCCGTTTGATCGATCGACCGCTGCGCCCGCTATTTCCAAGCTGGCTGCGAGATGACATCCAAGTTGTAGCAACAACGGTTTCGATGGACGAACAAGTGCCACCGGACGTTTTGGCAGTGACGGGGGCTTCGGTGGCGATACTGCTGGCGAAAATGCCGTTTTACGGGCCGATGGCTGCTGTGCGAGTCGGTTTGGTAGGGGACGATTTCATCATCAACCCAACCTACAGCGAAATCAGAGAAGGCGAGTTGGATCTCGTGGTAGCTGGTTCTCCTGACGGAGTAATCATGGTAGAAGCCGGCGCCAACCAGTTGCCCGAACAGGATATCATCGAGGCGATCGACTTCGGCTATGAAGCAGCCTGTGACTTGATTCAAGCCCAGCGCGAAATTATGGCGGAATTGGGCATCGATTTGGTGGTAGAGGAACGGCCATCGCAAGATTCGGCCCTGGAAAACTTTATTCGCGATCGCGCCCAAGAACCCATCCGCATCATTTTGTCAAGATTTGAAAAAGACAAAACCATACGGAATGCAGCTTTGGACGAAGTTAAGGCAAATGAAGTCGAATCTGCGATCGCCGAACTCTCGGAAGACGATCCGGTAAAACTAGCCGCCACCGCCAACACCAAGGCGATCGGCAACGTTTTCAAAGACGTTACCAAAAAAATGATGCGGAAGCAAATCCTCGAAGATGGCGTCCGTGTAGACGGCCGCAAGCTAGACGAGGTGCGACCCGTTTCTTGTCGCGTAGGCGTGCTGCCGTCGCGAGTACACGGCTGTGCGTTGTTTAATCGGGGGTTAACCCAAGTCTTGTCTGCAGCTACCCTGGGAACCCCAGGCGACGCCCAAGACTTAGGAGACGACTTGCACCCGCAGCAAGACAAACGCTACTTGCATCACTACAATTTCCCGCCGTTTTCGGTAGGAGAAACCAAGCCGATGCGATCGCCCGGACGCCGAGAAATCGGTCACGGAGCCCTCGCAGAACGCGCTTTACTGCCGGTTTTGCCATCCAAAGAAGATTTCCCCTACGTGATTCGCGTAGTTTCAGAAATCCTTTCTTCCGACGGTTCCACCTCAATGGGTTCAGTTTGCGCCTCAACGCTAGCATTAATGGATGCAGGCGTTCCCCTTTCCCAACCCGTCAGCGGCGCGGCAATGGGCTTAATTAAAGAAGGCGATGAAGTCCGAATTTTGACTGACATTCAGGCAATTGAAGACTTCTTAGGCG
Organism: Microcoleus sp. BR0-C5; assembly: GCF_036705045.1. Taxonomy (NCBI): domain Bacteria; kingdom Bacillati; phylum Cyanobacteriota; class Cyanophyceae; order Oscillatoriales; family Microcoleaceae; genus Microcoleus; species Microcoleus sp. BR0-C5. Next base: position 60,523 of record NZ_JAUBTR010000025.1, on the reverse strand, counting down.
ACATGGACTTCAAAGTAGCCGGTACCGACACCGGCATTACTGCTTTGCAGATGGACATGAAAATCAAAGGTTTACCCTTAGATGTGATTGCCACCGCCATCCGCCAAGCCAAACCTGCCAGACTGCACATTTTAGAAAGAATGCTGGCAACCATCGACACTCCCCGCAAGGAAATGTCGCCGTTTGCACCACGTTTGCTAACCCTGAAAATCGATCCAGAATTTATCGGTTTGGTAATTGGGCCTGGTGGCAAAACGATCAAAGCCATCACCGAAGAAACCGGTGTCAAGATTGACATCGAAGACGACGGAACCGTGACAATTGCTGGCAACGACAGCGAAAAAGCTCAACGGGCTTACAACATTGTCCAAGGCATGACGCGCAAGTTAAATGCTGGAGATGTGTATGTTGGCCGCGTAACTCGAATTATTCCGATCGGCGCTTTTGTGGAAATTTTGCCAGGAAAAGAAGGAATGATTCACATTTCCCAGTTAGCGGACTACCGCGTTGGGAAAGTGGAAGACGAGTTAGCTGTGAACGATGAAGTGATTGTCAAAGTGCGAGAAATTGACAATAAAGGTCGAATTAATTTGACCCGCTTGAATATTCATCCCGACGAAGCGGTAGCCGCCCGCGAAGCGCTGAATAAATAGTTTACGGTTGGTAATTGGTAATTACTTATAGAGTAATTGCTAATTGCTAATTGGTAACTGGTGATTAGTAATTGCTAATTGCTAATTGAGATTAAATCTGATTGTTTCAGATTGATTTGGGAGTAGGTGCGCGACAGCGACAGATCGACAAAAGTGCGATCGGCTGTAGAAGTTAATACAGTCGCGCACTTTACCCTCGGCGGGTGAAACCGCAACTACATAAATGAAGTCCCAGCAGAGAGGGACTGAATAAAATATAAAGTATGCTTAGATAGTTACTATAAAGGATATGATCTAGGCTTGTAAACCGCAGAGATCGCAGGTAAAAATAGCAGGTTTGATTTTCATCAGCGTCTGTAGAAAAACGCAGATAAAGATGACATTAAGACCTCGCTACGATCCAGACGAGAATATTAGCCGTCATAGTGCCACTGATCCAGAGAAATGCGATCAAATGGCCAAGCGTCAGGGATGGGAATTAATCCGATGGGAAAAAACAAACGATTCGATACTTAAGGTTGATTGTGTCTTTGAAGGGTTGACAGAGTTTCCACCGAGTCCATACGAACCCGAACACGAGAGAAAGGAATAAATCAATGCCAAAACGGTTGATCATTTTCAAAACAGAATCACTTTCTTCCCCTGGATGGGAGGAGAGATTGCTTTCCCATACAGGTGCTCTCACGAGTATCCTAGCAGAACACTACGACTACTCAAACAAACCTCTCCCTCAAACGGGCGATCGCCTGCGAAACTTTGCCCAATTTAAGGAGAGTGCAGATCCTAAATCCCCTGCTGCGAGCACTCACGTTCGCTGGGGAGATTGGGAGGTTTCGCGCGTAGAAGAGTACAGGCCTGAAATTCCGAATGCTGAATACGACTGTTTAGCGGTGTGCTACTGTTGCTACTCACCTATTGAGCCCGAATGGAAAGAATTGCCGAAAATTCAAATTTCCCAACTGCAAAAACATTAAAAAAACAGAATATCCAGATGCCCGACTTCTTGAAAAAGTCTGGCATCTAAAAGAAGATGAAATCAAATCACAGCAATACAGTCAATTTCAACTAACACATCTTTCGGCAAACGCGAAACCTCTACACAAGCACGCGCCGGTGCAGTTTCCGCATCAAAATATTTCCCATAAACCGCATTCACAGCGGCAAAATCATTCATATCTTTGAGGAAAACCGTAGTTTTTACCACATCCAACCAAGTAGCGCCGGCTTCTGTGAGAATCGCTTCGAGATTTGCCATAACTTGTTCGGTTTGTTTGGCCACGTCGTCGGTGTAGACAATATCGTTTAGTCTAATGTCGATCGCAATTTGACCGGCTACAAACAGCATAGTGCCCGTAGCGGCGATCGCTTGATTGTAAGGGCCCACGGGTGCCGGTGCTTTGTCAGTACGAATAATTTTGCGCGTCATAGATGTCACTTTTTGGGATTCTTGTTGACTGGTTTCCGGTTTGTAGTGGATTTCTGGTTCTGAGATTTCTGACTGGTAGATTTCTCCATCGGGCATTATTGTACCAGTGAACTCTACATTTTTGATATTCCAGCCATAGGTTTGAGCATCAGTCAAGTCTGCTTCCTGAAGGTTGGCTTCCTCCAGATTTGCTCTTATTAAATTTGCTTTTTGAAGAATCGCTCTTTCGAGATTTGTCCCTGCCAGACAGGCTTTTTTCAAATTTGTCCCTGTGAGGTCTGCTGCACTAATATCCGCCTCAGCCAGATTCGTGCCTGATAAGTTAAGTGCAGATAGATTGACACCTCCGAGTTTGGCTTTCTGGAGATTGGCATTTTGGAGGTTAGCACCCTGTAAGTTCACTTGAATCAATTCTGCTCCTGTCAAGTTTGCCCTCGTCAAATTTGACTTGCTCAGATTGGCTCTCTTTAAATTTGCTTCCTTCAAGGAAGCTTTAGTTAACCATAGAGAGGTTAATTGAGCACCACTTAGGTTTGCATTGTCCAGCTTAGTATTACTCAAATCGGCTCCAGTGAGGTTTGCCATACTCAAGTCAGCACCGCTGAGGTCTGCAAAACTAAAGTTGACATTACCTGTCACCCCACTTAAGTTTGCTCCTAGCAGGGATGCTCTACTGAAATTTGTTCCTCCGAGGTTTGCATTGTTCAAAGTTGCCTCATTCAACTCAGATCCCGACAGATTTGCAGTCGTGAGGTTTATGCCACTCAAGTTGGCACCTTTGAGGTCTATCCCGCTTAACTGTTCTCCCCCAAAGTTCCGTTCGCCTTTAGCATATTTTTCTAAAAGTTCTTCAGCATCCATAAATCACCGATCGCCCTTCCGTTACACCCCACTTTCCCAGCCTACCACCAAAACCGAAAGCGCGATAGAACATCTGCGTTAATCTGCGTCAATCCATCTTCATCTGCGGTTAAACATCGCCTTTTTCAACCGCAGATAGAGGCAGAAGCAACACAGATAAACGCAGATGAATTAAAGATTATCTGCGTTTATCCGCGTTAATCCATTTTCATCTGCGGTTAACAAATTTCCTTTTTTGCAACCGCAGATAAACGCAGATTTACACATTACACACCAACCGGAGCACCAACAACCTCACCTTTCAACATCCGAGAAGCAGCATCAAGCAATTGCTCCTCCAAATAAGGCTTAGTGAAATAACCTTTCGCGCCCAAACTGTAAGCCATTTGGCGGTGTCTGTCAGCACCCCGAGAAGTCAACATCGCGATCGGCAATTCACACAAAACCGCATCCTTCTGCATCCGAGAAAGTAGTTCCAAACCATCCATTCTCGGCATTTCAATATCGCAGAAAACGATATCGCAAGGCAGACCAGATTTCATCTTTTCCCAAGCTTCCTTACCGTCGCGAGCTTCTTCCACACGATAGCCAGACTTCTCGAAAGTAATCGACAATAGCGATCGCACGGTAATCGAATCATCAACAATCAGTACAGTTGGCTCAGTCTTCTCGATTTCCGCCTCGGCAGCAGCCCGATCGCCCTCATCCCAAAGCGTACCGCCAGTATCCTTCCGCAGCCTTCCCGTAGCCAAATCGATCAGCTCCAGAACATCCGCAATCGCCACGATCCGACCGTCCCCAAGCACGGTGGCCCCAGCAATCCCGATCGGCTTCGGCACAGGCCCTTCCAACGGCTTGATCACAATTTCCTGTTCCGTCGAAACCTGATCCACCTGCACCGCCAAGAAATTGCCAGCAGAGCGCAGCACAATCACCGAAATCATGTCATCGTCAGTATTAAACCCGTAAACACTGCCCCGACCCAAATGGCGGCTGTAAGCCAGCAGATCCCGCAGCGGCCGGAACGGCAAGCTTTGACCCCGCCACTCAATGCAAGGCAAACCATCCGCCCCCGTCGTCACCTGATCGCGAGGCACATCGATCATATCCTCGACCCCATCCATCGGGAAAGCAATGCGAGCGCGATCGCTAATGCAAGTCAGAGCCTTAGAAATACTCAACACCAGAGGTAAACGGATGGTAAACACAGTCCCTTTGCCGATCGTTGAATCGATCGACACAGTACCGCGAATCTCCTGCAAGGAAGTCTGCACCACATTCATACCGACTCCCCGGCCGGCATACTCCGTAGCCTGTTCCTGAGTGCTGAAACCCGGCATAAATAGCAAATCGTAAACTTCCGAGCGAGACATCCTCTGAGCCTGAGCCGCCGTCAGCATACCCTGCTTAATCGCCTTCGCCTTCACCTTTTGCGGGTCAATTCCGGCCCCGTCGTCAGAAACCGAAACCACGGTTTGGTTCCCTTGGTGGAAAGCACGAATGGTAATCCTGCCGACTGCAGGCTTCCCAGCCGCCAGACGCACCTCCGGCGGTTCGATCCCGTGAGTAATCGCATTGTTCACCAAATGAGTCATCGGGTCATATAGCTGATCCACAATCATCTTGTCGATCAAAATCTCCTTACCCTCAACCTGCAACTGAGCCTGCTTCCCGCACTTAATTGCGATTTCCCGCACCGCCCGGAACAGCCTGTCCGTCGTCTCCGCAAACGGCTTCATCCGGGCGCGAGTCAAACCTTCTTGCAGTTGAGTCGTAACTTGCCGCAGTTGGCGAGTCACCTGATCCGCCTCATCCACCAAAAACTCAATGTCCGCTGCCGACTCCCGCACCCGCACGATCAGCTCAATAATCTCTTGAGCCAAACTGTGGAAAGGAGTAAACCTGTCCATTTCCTCCGGTCTCCAGGCACTTTCGCGGGTGTGCGCCGAATCCTCAGAGCGCCATGCCGATCGGTGTCCCTGCCGGTTTGCCAGCAAAGCAATCTCCAAAAGACTCCGCTCGTAGAAATCCTGAGTCCGCTGGCTCACATCGCTCAGCAGCGTTACCTGGTGCAGCAAATTGTCCAAAAACTGCCGCATCCGTTCTTGGTCTTGCTCCAAACTGTTGCGGTTTACCACCAGTTCCCCCATCAAATTGCTGAGGTTGTCTAGTTGCTTGACCGGCACCCGCATCGTCTGGTCGCCGAACCCGCCCGCGCGGGCATTCCGCCTGGGTCTGTTGATCGCCGACGGCCCCATATTGCCTTCCCCTTGGCGGCCGCTGTCCTTGGGATCTTCCAACAGTTTTTCCAAATCGCCAAATTCGTCGTCGCTCTCATCGGCAGCAGCGCGCGGAGCTTTACTAGCAGTTGTCGCCGGTAGCCCGTGAATTTCCGGCATAGTTGCGCTCTCGCTGAGGAGTTCTTCGAGATCCGAGAAAACTTCTGTATTTACCGGACTCTGATTTGTGCTTCCAGAAGCTGCTATGACAGCGACCGCACCCCCTGCAATTAACAGTGCTTCTAAATCGTCAAAATTACCTTCGGCATCCTCATCGTCTGATTCGCCCTCGGCAAAAAAGTCTGCCAGCGACCCCTCTTCTAACTCCGAGGAATCGGCCTCGGCCGACTCGTCCTCAGCGTCCCAAAAGCCCGTCGTCAGTTCTGAAGTCACCAGAACCTCAGCATCGATCGAATCCAACAAATCATCAAAACCCTCCAACTCTTCGTTGTTGAGAGTAGCCCCAGTTTCCATCGCCGAGAGCAAGTCAGCATCGCCCTCAAACATACTACCATCGAGAGATTCTGCAGGCAGTGCCTCTAAATCCACACTCGAAAAATCCGTTTCCAGGGCATCAAACAAATCATCTTCGCCCTCAAACTCCCCGGCGGCATCTGTTTGAGATTGATCGAACAAATCCGCACCCACCTCGCCTGCCAAACCCTCGGTAGGTTGGGCCGACAACTCCTTCACATCCACAGCCGCGCCGTCATCTGGCGCCGATCCAGCATCGCCCTGCAGCACCATGCTTTCCCCAAACATATCCTCCAAGAAATCGAAAGCTGCGCCCTCATCAGATTCGACATTTGAAATTTCCGACTCAGGACGATCGTCGGACAAAGCCCCAAGTTCAACCTCTGCCGAATTTGTCAAGCCTTCGTCGGAAACAGCCGCACCATTGTTATTATTGTCGAACAAACTCCCCAAGTCGCCCTCATCAACTCCCAAATCCGCACTCAGCAATTCTGAATTCCCATCATTGGGCCAACCCCCACGGGCTTGCCCCGAAGCTTCTCCGTCATACTCGGTACCCGTAGGTACAGAACCGAACAGCTCAGCCAAATCTGCGGCTTCTCGGGAAGTACCCGCTCCTTGCCGATCCCGCCCAGTCTGTTCATCCTCAGAAATCGCGTCCGAGGTCATATCCCCAAACAGCGCATCTAAATCCGTATCCTCGACTTCCAGGTGGGGCGATTGCACAGACTCGTCTTCCATGCCGAAAGCATCTTCTAGCCAGTTTTCATCCGCCGAGATATCTAAATCAGAATTTGATGTCATGTTAAGAACGTTGCCCATTTCCTCATTTTGTGCGATGCCTGCAGCTTGATCTCGATCGCCCCCGTTCTCCGTACCTTCGTCTTCTGAAGAAAGGAAATTAGAAGTAATCGCCAACAGCTCGCTCAAATCCGATTCCTCGCCCAGCTCAGAGAACAACTCGAAATCATCCATTTCAGGCAGAGCAAGCGCTTCTGCCTCCGCTGAATCATTGCCCCCCCCGGCTGCAGGCTCCTTCGATTCTCCGTCTAAAGCCTCAGACTTCAGGGAATACTCCGAAGAGACTGCAGGCACACCTGTTGTCTCAGATAAGCCTAAATCGCCGAACAAGTTCTCGAAATCAGCATTGTCCTCCGTACCACCAGCAGAAGTTTGGGCTGCCACTTCGTCCAACAGCGTACCGAGAGCATCTTCGTCAGCTTGTCCTCTGGCTGGGGCCACCCTGTCGTCTCGCCGATCCAAACCGCCCCTACCGTTACCCGTTTTAACCTGTTTGCGAGTTAACCGCTGGCTCGAACCCGCATTTTTCTGACCGCCAGCTACTGCCGAGCCCTCTGCCTCCTCTCCAAACAGCAAATCCTCCCCAAACAAACTCGTCAGGTCGTCAATCGGAGGCTTCGTGTTCGTTTCGGAACTTTCCGCATCGTATTCATCAAACAACAAATCAGTAAAATCGCCGGAATTGTCTTCGTCTAACCCCAGCATTCCCGCCGCCGATATCCCAGAAGACTGTGCATAGTCGAGGTCTTCTTCTTCTTCCCAAGCGCCGTCGAGATCCGGGGACTCCCCGTCAAACAAGTCAGCTAAAGTGTTGAGTTCTGCAGCGCCCACTTCCGGGCCGGTGCGGGTCGAGCCTCTAAAAGCACCCGTCTCCATATCCGATTCTGCGAAGGCGGCATCGTCGAACTGGGCAGATCGAATGCCACTGTCCTCGTTGCTGTCGCCGCTGTCTAGTTGGTCGAACAGCTCGTCTATACTCAGCCCAGAAATAGTCGGCAGCAACTTGTTCAATCCATCCTGGGAATCGCCCGAACCCACCAGATCCCAAGCCTCATCCTCAACAGAAACCACATTTTTCCCGGATTTACTCGGTTGAGCAAAGGCCAGCAAATCTTCAAAATCCGTTTCGGGAACCAGAACAGCCGGCAGCAGCGCCAGAAGTTTTGCGCTTGGTACGATCGACGATTCTAGACCAGAAATTACCAGTTCTTGCGCTTGTTTGATGTCTTTGATCACCGTTGGGGCTAAAGTACGGTAAGTATTTTCTGGGTTGGCGATCGCCTTGGATACAGCTTGGATCAATTCTATCCAGCAGGGCAGTTCAAATTCTTCCCCTGCCCTGAGCAAGTTCCGACAAATGTTCTTGAGTTGCCGCCTGCTTTCTGGCCCCTCCGGCTGTTTAAACTCTTGCAGGAGTTCCCGCATCCTCGCCGGCACGTCCGAGTCAAATACTAGCTGCAGCGCGCTGTCTTCTGTTGCTCTAACATCAGGTGCGTAAACTGACCGCGCATCTGGAAAACTCTTTGATGAGGCAAAGGCCCCGACTCCCACCCCCGCCATAACTGGTTCGGGTACTGGCATCGCGTAGCTCTCGTCTGCATGGTGTTCTCCGTGTCCAACGAGTCCCCCCAAGTGCCCGTTAAGTTCTTCAAATACTGGTTCTAATTCTCGAACCATCTGTTCTCCCAATTCCTCTGTCAGTCCAAAAGGCCCCGACAGTTGCTCTAACAGCCCTTGCAATGTGTCAAAAATTCGCAGAAACAGGGACTCTAGCTGTTGGTCTACTTTAACGCTGCACTCTTTTAATACTTTAAAACTATCTTCTAGTCTGTGAGCTGTTTGCTGAATGCTCGTCAGCCCCAGCATTGCTGCTCCTCCTTTGACTGAGTGAGCGGCCCTAAATACTTCGTTGACCAGTTCTGGGTCTTCGATCGTGGTTTGCAGATTCAGCAAGCCTTGTTCGATCGTATTGAGGTGGTCTTTTGCCTCCTCAATAAAGTAGCCCATTATCCTCTGTTGTTGCTCCGGCAGCATAGTTTTATTCCTGATTTTAAGCGTTATTGTATTGGGTCTATGTTAGTAGTTCTAGAGAAGCTCTTTGTAGATCTCGCCCCTTGCCAAGAGAATAATCTGACTGCGAGATATCGCAAATGTTCTGGCTATTTTTGCTTTCGATATACCCTCACTTAAAAGATAGCGAATCTTTCGCACCTGTTCGGGTTGGAGTTTGCGGTTAGGACATATCTTGCCGGGAACGAAAGGAAAGCGGTTTTTTTCTATGGCATCGCGGGAGTTATCGGCGGGGGTTCCTTCCCACAAATGGTCAGGATTGACACAACCGCGAGCGTCGCAACTGTGACACGCAAAATAACGGGGTTTAACAGGCCTTCCCAGTTTGTGTTCCAGTACAAGTCTGTGAGCGTAGAAACTTTTTGTTTTGCCATTGATTTTAGTACCCTTAATGGCGTAACCATCACTTCTTTTAGCCAAGGTACAAATCATGCAGCCGTTCGGCTGTATTTCAGCGCGAATGCCTGGAATTACTTCTAGGCCTCGCACTTGTTTTTGAGGTTGAGGAGCCGATGTACTTCCTACATCTTTAATCCGTCCTTTCTTAAACCTGTCTTGAGAATTTTCCAGCCGAGAACCTTCCCATAAATGGTTGGGATTAATGCAGTTGCCGACATCGCAAGTGTGGCAAGCAAAGTATTCCGGTCTAATCGGACGATCTAAGATATTTTCTAATACTAAACGGTGAACAGTCAGCGTTTTCCATTCACCGTTAATGCGAAGTCTTTTGTTGGCATAGCCCCTGCTGTTTTTTGATAGGGTACAGATAATACAGCCCGTCGGCTGTATTTCACCAAATATACCAGGAATAACCTCTACTATGTTGTCGTCCATCTGTGCAACTCCTACTTCCTTTAGGTGTTGGATTGGCATCCCCGCAGCGGTTTCAAGACTGCGAGGTTGCTTTTTTTCTGCCATTGTTGCCACACTAACGTGCTTGTAAATCAGCCAGCAAAACAAGCATTAGACAATTGATTACTGCCTTTCTGCTGTTTCTACTCGAAATCTTTCCACCGATGTCAAAAGGTCGCGAGCAACGCCCACCAAATTTTGCAAAGCACCCGAAACTCGCTGCGCTTCTTGGGACGTTTCCTGAGCAGTTAATTCGACAGCTTGCATCACACTGGCCACGGCGCGAGCTGTTTCGTTTTGCTCTACAGTGTCGGCAGTAATCGATCGCACTAACACGTCAATTCGGTTAGTTACTTGAATGATATCTTCAAGCGATCGCTTCGCCTGTTCTGCCAATCTTGTCCCCTCAATAACTTGCTGCGTCCCTTCTTCCATCGCCGTCATTACCGCGCCGGTTTCGCTTTGAATTTGCATCACGATCTGTTCGATTTCTTTCAAAGACTTAGCCGATCGGTCTGCCAATTGTCGCACCTCATCTGCCACGATCGCGAAACCCCTGCCCGCTTCCCCAGCTCTCGCCGCCTCAATACTGGCGTTGAGGGCCAACAAATTCGTCCGAGAGGCGATCGTCGCAATTAAAGCCACAATCTTAGAAATTTCTTGAGAAGCTTCCGCCAACCTCTTGACTTTTCTCGTAGTTTCTGCTACAGTTTCTCGAATTTCCAAAATCCCAGCCACCGTCCGCTCCACAGCCTCGCCCCCTTTCAGAGCCGTTGCCGCCGCGCCCCGGGCCACTTCTTCTGCCTCTCTAGCGCTCTCTGCGACCCGCTGAATCGCGTCGGTGAGGACTTGCACGGAATTCAGCGTTGCCGCCAGTTCCTCAGCTTGCCGCAGCGCGTCGGAAGACAAATCGCCCGCAAACTTAGCACTATCTGTCGCGCCTTTGCTGACCTCCCGAGCCGCCTGCTTCACCTGATGGACGATTTCGCGCAGATTTTGAATTGTCAAGTTAAACGAGTCAGCAACAGCGCCCAAAACGTCTGCAGTCACTTCCGCAGTCACCGTCAAGTCACCCCGTGCCGCTCCTTCCACGTCGTCTAGCAAGCGAATCACTTGGCGCTGCAAGTCTTCTTTTGCCTGTTCCTGCTCGTCAGACTTGCGCCTGGTATCGCTAATCGTGGTTTGGATGACCTTCGCCATGTGGTTGAATTTAGCAGCCATTTTGCCAAATTCATCTTCCGAGTAAACCGTAGCGCGAGCGTCCAAAGTTCCTTGAGATACGGCATCGAACTGAGCTTGCAAATTATCCGACGACTTGCGTACCTGCTTGGCGATCAACTGGCCGATGCCCCAAGAAGTTAAAAAGCTGGTAAAGCCTGCAGCTGCGGTCATTACCCAGCCTGTTTGGCGCAGGTAAACGATCGCCTCCGGTTTGTCTTGCCGCAGAGCTTGATAGGAGGCAATGTTGGTGACGAAAGCCACAGCTACCAGAGAAACCAGTCCCGCCCCGATTGCCGTGTACAACTGTTTTGTAAACAAAGGGGCATTTTCCAAGAAAGCCAGTCCCCCCTGTTCTACTGTTACCGAAGTATCGACCGCTTCTGTTTCTGTGGGAGAAAAAGTCGGCACAGACGCATCAGCCGGGCCGCTGATGCTAAATATTTCGTCATCCCGAATTGCTGAGCCATCGCTGTTGTCAAAGTCCAGGCTGCTGCCAGTCGTTCCCATCATGCCGCTGGTCGAGTTGCCGAAATTGGTGTTATTTCTAGTCAAGATCGAACTGGTGGCATCTTCTGAGATGTCAAAGTCGGGCAAATTGCCCAAATCGTCAAACTCGTCAAATTCGTCTAAAAAGTCGCTGTGTTCTTGAGCGTTCCCAGCTTTGGAGGACCAGGCGCTGTGGTTCTTGTCGGACGCCCCGAAAGCTGTTGCTTGTTCGTTTTCGTCGAAAGAGAAAGAATCGCTAAAAGCGTCGTCTTCAAAAGCATCTAACTCGAAGTTGTCTCTAGAGCTAAATGCCGGGGGTTCCGAGTCGCTGTAACCGTTGCTGTTGGCAGAGGGTGGATCGACTGAATTAAATTGTCCCCGGCTCGACCTTTGACTTTGAGAGTTGGGGACAGCACCTCCCATCAACAGCGTTTCGTCTTCCGCCAGCGAATAGTTTGACGAGTAGTCCGACCCGTTATTCGGCTGTTTGTTTTGAGGTCGAGAAGACCCGAAACCCGACGAGGGCATCGCCTCGGCAAAAGGGTCTTCCTCTTCGGCATAGGGTGCGTTATGACCGTAATTTTGACCACTCTGGGGCGGGGATTGGTAGTCGTAGTCGGAGTTATCGTCGAATTCGTCTGGCAAATCGAGCGCACCAAAAGGTTCGCCAAAATTGTCCGAGGGCCCGATGGGGGAGTCTAGTTGGTTCGAGTCGAAGGAATTCCCGCTGTCTGAAGAGGCAAAACTTTGACCGTTGAGCATCTGAGTCGGAGCTTCTGAAAACGAATCTCCTGAGTAAGGTGCGCTTGAACCAGAGACTTTGCTGTTAGACAAGTCAGCACCATCAAACCCTCCATCATCTAAGGCAAAAGGGTCTCCAAAGTCCGAGTCGGCCAATTCGTCTATGTCTAGGGAGCCGGAGTTCTCAGCATAAGCTGCCATTCCGCCACTGTCGCCACCAAAGGGGTTAGAATGTGAGCCTAAATCTGGGACTGAGCCTGCGCCATCGTCGTCTTCGGGTTCCCACTCCAAGCCACTCATGCCCAAGTCGGCCAAGTCCTCGTTTTCCATGTCGTCTGGGGATTGACTTCTATAGGAAAGGGATGGGGAATTTCCTTGGAAAAGTCCCAAATCCGGGTCTTCTAACCCTTCATCGAGTGATAAGTCTGGGTAGAATTCTAATTCCGTTTCAGCAGACAAAGCCTCGAAATTTTCCGTTTGCAGCTCTCCAGATAAAAATTGGTCTGTGTAGGTAATTCCGTTGTGAGCGTGTTCCACCAAACTCGGGTCGTCACTCAGGCCTAGCACAACCGTGTACTGTTCGCGCGCCACCTCATACTGTTGGAGTCCGTAGCAGTAAATGTGTCCGCACAGCAGGCGAGCGCTGGGGTCTTCGGGAAAATCTTCTACTAATTGATAAACTAGGGCTGCGGCTTCTGAATAATTGCCATCCATGTAGGCCGCTTCTGCCCGTTGGTAGTCCTGCTGAAAGTTGGTACTTGTTGTCATTTGCCGCCCTCTTTGGATTTTAGATTTTAGATTTGAGATTTTTGATTTTTATCTTGAATTGAATGTTTAGATGCGCGCCTCAAGTCGTGTGACTGTTGATGGTTAGACCCCAATCGAAAATCGCAAATCGCAAATCTAAAATCGATTTCACGCTGCCCACCGCGCCGAGCGCAGAATTTTCACTTGATCTAGCAGTCGGAGCACTTTCTGAGCTGGTGCACCTAACATCCATTCTCCCCTCAGAAATGGAATCATGCCGTCTGGTGCATTGTTCTGAGAGTGCAGTTGCTCTACGTCGAGCCAGTCCATCCCCACAATTCGATCGACTGCCAGCCCCAAAATCGTGTCTTGGTCTTCCACAGCCACGATCGGGATTTCTGGTCTATCTGTGTTCAGAGGTGTTTGATCTCCCAGAAACTGGCCGAGGTCTGCCACCCAAATCACTCGTCCTCTCATATTTAGCGTACCTAAAAGCAAAGAGGAAACGTTGGGGATCGGTGTCATGCGGTCTGGGGACGGGGATAGGACCTCTCTAATCCCTGTCGCCGGCAGTGCGAACTCGTTCCCCGAAGGAACGTAGAACCGCAGGTGCAGCTCGCCTTCGGGAGTTTCTAGTTCTTGGAATTCCGGAGCCGGATCTACGCCTAGTCCTGGTAATATAAAGTCTGGGCTACCGCTAATCATAATTCTGACACCTGCATTTCTAGCAAATTGTTGAGGTTTCCCGCCAAGAAGAACTTGATCGAAACTTCGATGGTCGAAACTTGACACAGCCAAGCTTGACACAGCCAAGGGGTGAATGGCGCGACGGCCGGAGGTGCTTGGCAATAAATTTGCTCCGTCAATAATTGACTACCATCAATAAATTCGCGCGACTTCTGCTGGCAAATTAGCTCAAATCGACTACGAACAATTAATTTGAAACCCCTAAAGCTTCACTTTGTACTCCCACCGCCGTCTCAATTGGTAAAACTCTGGGTAATTTCTGCGATGAATGCTAAACCGATACTCGGATTAGCGAGGATTTGTTGACATTGCTGGTGTCGCGACAATCATGAACGGAGTCACTTAAGACTGAGAATTGGACTCTCTGACTTTGTACAGAAATACCTAGCCATAAGTAGCTCTGTGCATCAGTTTTTCGGAGCGGCTACAAGTGGAGAACAAGTATATTATATTTGCACTTTGAGCGTGTTAGACCCACTTGGGTCTAGAAATTGAACAGAGTTTTACCGACGCCCTTATGCCAGCGCGCGGATTAATACATTCTAGTTTATGGTGCGATCGCCAATAATACCCCCAGCTTTGTCCTTGTGGCGGCCGAGACTCGATCTAACCGCAGGTACAAAAAATCTCCGATCATGGCATCGGTGCGATAGTTATTTTTCTTCTAATTGGTCTTCTAGCGAGCGCTCTAATAATCTTTCCGAGAGATTGACCCGAGGGTAGCCTGGGCCCACATATTTTTCTACCAGCATCAATAACTCGCTTTCACCAAAAGGTTTAGTGTAAAAGTCTGTAGCTCCGGCCATCCGGGCTTTAACGCGGTCGATAAATCCGTCAATGCCCGTCAACATCACGATCGGCGTCTGCCGGAAAGCGCTCGAACTACGTAGCATAGCGCAAATTTCGTAGCCGTCGAGTTCCGGCATGGCGATGTCACACAGAATTAAATCGGGTTTGAGTTGAAACACCAAACTCAATGCTTGGAGGGGATTGCCGATCGTAGTAGCTTCGTAACCGTGTTCATTTAAAATTGACTCGACTGTTTTGCGAATAGTATTGTCGTCGTCTATACAGACAACTCTGGGAACCTTGGTTTCTAGGGACGACCATTCTTTTTTGTTGTTGGTCGGGGCCACAGAGGGTTCGTAAAATACTTGCACCAATCCCTGCTGCACAAATGGATAAATCGCCTTAGCGACAGTGAGCACGTCTCGGTTGAGGTAGCGCGCCATTTGGCGGATGGAAGTGTGCCCGTCGGCCCAGCGTCTGAGAGTATTAAAGGTATTGACAGGCAGTGCGACTCGCAGCTCGGAGGGGTCGGAAATCACCGGGCATTGGTTGGGCGACTGAATGTGAGGGTGAAACTGCTTCCACTGCTGCACCTGTTTGACAATCTTTGCCAGCAGGGAGCTAATTTCTAAGCTGGTCAGTTGAGGAGCCAAAGCTGGGCCCATTTCAAAAGTGAAGGAACCCTGGTGGAGACTGAGCAAGTCAAATAGGGTTTCGTGGATCATGCTCTGGATGATGTTGCGCCCTTGAGCTGGGGTGAGGATGTGGTTTTCGAGCAGGGCCCATAGATAGCCGTATTCTGGGGCATTGGTAGATGCCATATAGGGAACTTGGATTTTGTCGAGGGCGGTATCTGCTTTGTAGCGGCGCAGGTAGTCGCGCAACCGAAACAAACTGCCCGCACTCTGGGTAGCGTAAATAATCTGACCGTTGAAGCAGAAGACATACCAGGATTGTCCTGCAAGGGAGCGCGGGGTAGGTTGAGTACCCGTGCTGCTGCCGGTGGAGGTGTAGGCCTCTACGAACAGTTCTCCGGTTCGCTGACCTAACTCAATCAATTGCAGGATGCTGCGGATGTCTATTTCACTCAAATTTCCCTGCATGCAGCTAAAGTATCCTCCTTAAAACCGTTGGCGTCTGAGCTCGGAAAGACTGTGTGCGGGCGAAAAGATTGACTTTAGTTTCCGTCAATAATTTACGCGCTGATGCTGATCTCACAATTGGGAATTGACGAAAGGGCGATACTTGCTGCCACTCCTCCGCGGCGCTACCAGTCCACAAGCTGAAACCGCGAAACTCGCGGCATTCTCTAAGTGTAGAGTTTCACCTTAGTATTGCGTTACATAAGACCTACTCACATCTACTCATGACTAGACAAGTCTACTCAGTAGTATTGTGAAGCTTACTTCCTGTTTCATCCGGGCGGTGTCGGCACTCACCAGTCCACAGGCTAACCCCGCCTAACTGACGGTTCTTGACAAATTAATTGCGGCGTTTAAGTCACGGTCAATCACCAATCCGCAATGGGAGCATTCAAACACTCTCTCGCTCAAGGAAAGTGTTTCTTTTTTTGTTCCACAGTTAGAACAGGTTTTACTGGACGGGAACCAACGGTCAGCAATTACCAACTTTGAACCGTACAACTCGCATTTGTAGGTTAACTGGCGCCGAAACTCAAATAATCCCATATCAGCAACAGACGCAGCCAACTTATGATTAGCCATCATTCCGCTTACATTCAAATCCTCTATGACAATTACACCGTGGTTTTTGGCAAGTAATGTCGTCAACTTGTGTAACGTATCTTTACGTATGTTAGCTATTTTTCTATGCAGTCTCGCTATCTTGACTTGCGCTTTTTGACCGTTGCTTGAACAGATAACTTTATGGCGGTTTAGCCATTGCATTCTTGACGTTTTGGCTGCATATTTTTTGTATGATTTTGCGCCACCAATTACTTCACCTGTTGAGAGAGTAGCTAATGCTTTAATGCCGAGGTCAACTCCTACAATGCTTGTATTGCCTGATTCCTGCTGTTTGGCGTCAAACCGAAAGCTGATAAACCACCTATCGGCTTGACGGGATATCGTGCAAGACTTGGTTAATACTTGTGGCAATCTTTCATAAGTTTTCAGAATGCCAATAACAGGAACTTGAATTTTATTGTCACCCAAGATTTTAACTGCGCCTTCTAACTTGAAAGAGTCACGCCGCCCTTTCTTCTTAAATCTCGGCACTCCCCCAGTCTTGTTAAAACACCGTTTCCCTGCTTCGCGCAATGCCATTAATGCTTGCTGCGGTGTAGACTTGCTGCATTCATAGTACCAAGGATTTTTTGATTTCACCATAGCTACTAACAGTTTGTGCAAGTCAATAGCTGTGGGAAATTTGAGCTTTTCACTCTCGTTGGTTTTATTGTGGTCAAGTATATTTTTGGTCAACCACAATCCCCAATTCCACGCATGACGCGCTACTCCACAATGCTTGGCTAACAATGTGCGCTGTTGATTATTCAGTTTCAATTCGGTTTTGAAGCCTAACAGCATTTTTACCTCTCTATCGCTTTGAATTACGCTATATACTGCTTCAATCCCTACTCATTGCAGAAGGAATGAGTAGAGGTGAGTAGGATTTTGGTTACAGTTTCTCACCCTCAGTGCCGATCGACCTTTTTGCTCGCCCTCCGCGAGGGTCATAGGCTCGCGTCATTACCCTATTCTAAGGCAGCGCGGTTCAAATCCCTAGTCCGCCGGAGGATGACGTCCGCTTGGGGGCAGCGATGGCTTTTCTGACGATCGAGCCGCAACTAAAGCCTGGTACAATCAATAGAAAGTTTTTGACGGACTGACCTTTTTCACCTTTGGCTTATGGCAGTCCCCGCAGTGAGAGCTAGTCTTGAATCAAGCGGCATTGATACTGCTGTCTCATTCGTCCAGGAGGGCGGCGGCCGTGCTTTCTGGAGGCTCTCCCGTGAGAACGTGCTATGCGTTAGTGCTGAAGAAAAGTTAGGAAAAAATGCTATCCCCGGATTGGGCAAAGGACACCAAAGAGTAAGACTTAAGTGGCAAAAAGTTATCCTTACTTGCCTATACTTATTTACTTTAGGTAAGTTGACTAAAGATCACACGCAGTGTTATGTTTAGTCAAGAACCTTTGGCTTAAGGGGGATAGCCTACTTATGTTGGGATTAGCCGTCTACCCAACAGCGTAGGAAGTAAACACCACTTATCTTTTAGGCCTTTAAGTAACTTAAAGTAAGTTGGGATAGGTTTTACGAAGCAGAGGACTATTAGTGTGCTGTATCTAGCGGAAGTACAAAAACAGAGAAGCGGCTTTGGTCTCGGTGGCGGTAAGGCTGAACTGAAACTGCTAGCTTGTCAGCGGGGCGAACATAACTGGAGCGCCGTACCAGGTGATGACGCGATCCCAGTTGAGGAAGCTAATAAGTTTAACGACGGCACGCTGGTGCTGGTTGAGTTGAGCGCTAGCAAGCAAGTGCAGCGGATTCAGGAGGCGGCCCGCCAGTTGGTGAGCATTCTGCAAAATTTCTCGCGATTGCAGGACAAGTTTAAGGATAAGGAAGAGGAAATTGAACAGTGGAAGGCTTCTCTGACGTTTTCGAGTCAGGAACTCAATCGCCGGGAAATGGAAATGCAAGCCCGCGAAGAGCAGTTGGCTCAAATGGAAGAGGAGTTGGAGCGGCTGGAGGCTCAGCGCTCGGAAATTGAAAATACTCGAGATGAAGCTAACCGACTGCGAGAAGAAGTCGATCGCAGTCGCGTGGAAATTGAGACGGCTTGGGAACAGTTGCGGGGCGAGCAGCAACGGGTGGCCCAGCAGCAGTCTGAGGTTCGGCAGGGGCCAGTAGTTGATGAGCAGCAGACTCAGAGGATTCAGGAGTTGATGCAGAAGCTGGGAGGGGCAATTGCTTCGGCCCAAGGGGTGCGGGAACAAATGAATCAGTCTCTTGGTGCCGTGGGCGCTCAACAGGCAATTCTGGATCAGCACTGGCAGCAGTTGGAGCAAAAACAGAGCATAGCTCAACAGCAACAAGAAGAGGTCGATCGACAAAATCAGAGCCTCCAAAACCGCTGGCAAGAGTGGTACCAATCTCAAGATACTTTGGCCGGGGCTAGGGCGGAGCTTAAAGGACAGCAAAGTACCCTCAGCGCTAAGCAGGCTCAGGCTCAGTCGGTGTCTTTGCAGGTGCGGGCTGTTGAGGAGCTTTACCAGCAAGTTTCCAGGCTCGCATCTGCTTCGGGTACTGCGGGTACGGAGCAGAAAGTAGATGTGTCAGCTTTGGAGAAGATGCCTGTTGATGAGTTACAAGGGCTGGTGCAACACCTGCAACAGGATTTGGAAAAGGTGTTCCGGTTTGTTAACGATCAAGAGGAGGAGTTGACTCTGCAGCGGGAGACAATCGAGGAGCTGCAAGAGAAAATTCAAGCTGCTTCCGAGTACGATCGCATGGCTTTGGAAAATGAAATGGCAGATGAACTCGAAAGTTATCAGATGTTAAACGAAACTCTGGTGGGACAGCGCCTCCGGTTGCAGGAACGGGAAGATGTTTTAAAGCAGCATCAGGCGGTGCTGTGGCGGCGGCTGGGTACTGCTAATGCTCCAAAACAAGAGCGAGGAAATATTGATTTGGGGCCGATTGTGGCACAGCTCAATACTCAGCGACAGCAGCAAAGCCAAGAATTGCAAAGACTGGAAAACGAAATTCAGCAAGTGCAGGAAGCAATATCCCAAATAGAGGCAAATGTCAACCGCCAAAATGGGGAAAGTGAGGCGAAACGCTACGAACTCAAGCAGTTAGAGCAGAATTTGTTCAACCAGAAAGGTGCAGTGGCGCAACTCTGGGGCAGGGTGAATGTTTATCAAGAAATGTTGCAGCCGGTGCAGGACAATTTGAATGCGCTACGCCAAAAGCTCGAAGCGGTGGCGGGGGAACTCGATCAGGTGCAGGAGACGGGAGACGAGCAAAATCGGGTAGTTTCTGAGTTGCGGCAAGTCCTTTCGAGTTTGCTCTCAGCTTAAAATTTAATATGTAAAATTATCGAAGGGTGTTCGACTCGACCGATCGCTCCTCCAGGAAATGGATCGGTTTGCGATCGGTTGGGCGCTACTATTAAGCTCGTTAGTTTTTCTACGCTTTCAAAACTGGGCGCCGAGGGCAATATTTGTTGCAGTAGTTGCCGCATTGCCCGCCGCTGCAAGGCAAGGGGTGCTTCGCGCAAAATCCGGCGATTTAACTTGACGGGAAGTTGAAAATTCACCTGCAGAGTGTCTGCAATTGGAGACATTGCTCGCTGTAGCAAGTCGCTGGCTGCAAGTTCGAGATATTCTACGTCGGCGCGGAGGAGTTCGGCTGTTTGAGCTAGCGCTTGTTGGGCTTTTGGGTTGAAATGAGTTTCCAAATAAGGCAATAATTCCGATCGAATCCGGTTACGAGTGTATTGCAAGTCTTGATTTGTGGAATCTTCCCAAATGGGTAGTTTTTGCTCTTGACAAAATTGACCTGTTTGCGATCGAGTTATTTCGAGCAAGGGACGAACTAAGTAGATTTTAGATTTGAGATTTTCGTCGGAATTCCCCAATCGAAAATCGAGCAGGGGCCGTGTCCATGTGAGGGCAGAAAGTCCGTCGGCGCCACTGCCGCGAATCAGGTTGTAGAGTAGTGTTTCGGCGCGATCGCTGGCTGTGTGGCCTGTAACAATGTAGGGGTAGTTGTGGGCGATCGCAATTTCGGTTAAAGCTTGATATCGCCACTTTCTGGCGGCTGCTTCTGTTTTGGAAATTTCCGAGGCTGTTTCCAAATAGTAGGATATTCCCCAGTTTTTAGCTAATTGTTCTACATGATTGGCCGACGCTTGCGAGTCAGAACGCCAACGGTGATCGCAGTGAACAATCGCTAGATTCCAGCCCCATTTTGGCTGCAAATCTAGCAGTAATTTAATTAAACACAGAGAATCTTGTCCGCCCGATACTGCTATTAGCAATCGCTGATTTGATGGCAATATTTGTCGGTACAGCAGCGTCCTGTGAACTTGAGCGTGCAGGTGCGTCCAATTGGAAGATTCAGCCATGAGAGCAGTTTTTCATTAAGCAAAAATCAGGAAGTTAGAAAACGAGCAGTGTCCGGGATTTAACCGATGGATTTTGAGCAAAGAAGGGGAAACATCCCCTCTCCCAATCTCTCAGTCTTTGCCTTCCTAGCTCCACATTCCTATACTTTGGGGGTCGCGGTCTGGATACCTAGAAATAGGAAAATGATTACTTATTTCTGTAGAGTCACATTGCTTTAATGACTCATCTATATCGGTTTGATTTGAGCTATCTACGGCGTAGTTTTGCACAGGTTCTGATATTTCGGCAGCGGCAGGAAGGGCTTTTTGTTCTTTGATTTCAGGTTCTAGCGGAATGAACTCCAGACGCATTCTAAGTTTTCCTTTAGTCCAGTCTTTGCCAGCACTTAATAGCTCGCAATCCAAGCCGTCTGAGAATAATTTTTCGTCTACCAATTTCGCCTGCATAATTGCCATAAATTCGCTGACTTTGAATGTACATTGATACATCAAAGCGCTGGTAGGGGCAGACACAACATCGTCTTGTTTGGGAAATATTGGCGATTCGTCCATATTAATTGTCTCTATTTTAATGAATGAAGGAAGAGGGAAGAAGGAAGAGGGAAGAAGGAAGAGGGAAGAAGGAAGAGGGAAGAAGGAAGAGGGAAGAAGGAAGAGGGAAGAGGGAAGAAGGAAGGCCCTTCGACTTCGCGATCTGGTAAAAAAAGGGAAGAAGGAAGAGGGAGTTAATTATTATAATCTCGCTGGTTGAGTAAGGTGGGAATTGCCCACCCTACAACCGGAGATGAGACTAATCCCGATTCTTTGACTTATCCTGTTCTTCTGTGGCCCCTTGGTGGATCGGGAATTAGAAAAACCAACCGTAGGAATGTAAACCTTTGCCTAACAGATTAACGCCTAGATAGCAAATCCAAACTACCACAAAACCTGTGGCGGCTAAAATTGCTGGGCGTCTTCCCTGCCAGCCGCGAGTGATGCGGGCGTGCAGGTAGGCAGCAAATACTAACCAAGTAATTAGCGCCCAGGTTTCTTTCGGGTCCCAACTCCAGTACGATCCCCAAGCTTCGTTAGCCCAAACCGCACCGGCAATAATGCCAACTGTCAGTAAGGGGAATCCTAAACCGATGATGCGATAGCTAATGTTATCAAGAGTTTCTGCTAGATTCAATCGCTGGGGCGAGAGAAGTTCTGCGGTTTGAGTTGGGGCGGTTGATGGGGTTTGAACGGTTGCTAATTCGAGCACTGCGGTGGTGCCCAAACCGTTATTGTTGGAGTTGAAAGAGGGTTCGCTGAAAGCTAAGGCGCTGTCGGCGCTGGTTTCTGCAATTTGAGGTTCGGGGTTTTGAGGGCGTTGGAGGCGGTAGTTGCCGTTGCGGTTGCTGTTGGTGCCGAAGGAACTACCGGTGAGTTCGATTTTTTGGCCGCGGGTGACGATTAAAAAGGCGATCGCCAGCAATGCTCCTACCATTAAAGTTGAGTAACTGAGCATCATGACGCTAACGTGCATCATCAGCCAGTTGGATTTGAGGGCTGGTACTAGGGGCTCTGCCGATTGCATGGTGTCGGGGAGAGTCAGGGCTGCAAAGGCGGATATTGCCATTGCTACGGGGGATGTGGCTACTCCTACTAAGCGGGAACGGCTCATGTTTTCCGCGACTAGGTGGATGGCGGTGATTCCCCAAACTAGGAAAAATAGGGATTCGTAGAGATTGCTTAAGGGGAAGTACCCGGCTTCTATCCATCGAGAACCGAGTAAAGCGGCGATGGAGAGGTTGGCGACGGCCATTCCTGCGGTGCCTAGGGCGGATAGGTAGGGAATGCCGGGGAATGCTGCGCCCACCCAGTAAATGAGCATTGTTGAGAACAAGATGGCGAAGGAGATGTTGTCCAGCCAGTTCTGGAGTACGACCAGATCCATAAAAATTACTCCGGTAATGTTTTTACTTATTTTTGCTAACTAGATCGATCGTACTGGGCTTCGGGAGTTTTGGGTTTGGGATTTTGAATTTTTGTGGCAATTATGAGTTTTTGGCGGTTGTTGAGGTGCGTCCGGGCGATCGCCCGGACGCACAAAGCAAGCTAACATTGACCCGCCAGACGAGTGTGATCCCGTTAAGTCACGCTTGTTGATTCTGGCTGACGGCTTGAGCTTCGACGAGTTCAAAGAAGGGAAACACCGAATGCTGAGGGGTGAAGTTCGATCGCCAGTTGACAAAATATGGAATACTTTTTTGTCTGGGAGTATCTCGAATCCTTTAGAATTAATTGAGCAGATTACCGACTTGCTGTTTTTGCGACGGTTGGATAAGTTGCACAGGCTAGAGGAGATGTTGAGTTAATGCGTCGAGATTCAATATTTTACAAGTTATTTCAAGAAGCTCCGACGCTGCTGTTTGAGCTATTGGAAGACTCACCATCGAATGCGGAACAGTATCGATTTGACTCGGTTGCTGTGAAGGAACCAAAGTTTGAAATTGATGGGGTGTTTTTGCCGCCGGATGCTGAGCCTGGAGTTGTATATTTTTGTGAGGTGCAGTTTCAGCGCGATGAATTGCTTTATGAGAGATTGTTTGGTGAGTCGTTTTTGTATTTTTATCGCAACCGTCAGCGGTTTACTGATTGGGAAGCGGTGGTAATTTATCCGAGTCGATCGACTGAACAATCAGAAACGCATCCGTATCGATCGCTCTTGAACAGCAATCAGGTGCATCGCGTATATTTGGATGAGTTGGGGGATATTGAACAGTTGCCGCTGGGAGTGGCGCTGATGGCGTTGACGACGATCGACGAAGCGAGTACGCCCGAAGCGGCGCGATTGTTGCTGGCGCGATCGCAGCGGGAGGAATCGGAGGCAGCGAGCCGCGCCATAATAGAGATGCTGACGACGATACTGGTTTACAAGTTTACAAATTTGAACCGAAGGGAGGCAGAGGCGATGTTAGGGATTACGCTTGAGGAAACTCGGTTTTATCGGGAAGCTAAGGAAGAAGGCATCGAACAAGGCATCGAACAAGGCATTGAACAAGGCCGCGAACAAGAAGGAAGAGCCTTGATTTTACGTCTGTTAAATCGCCGTCTGTTAAATCGGCGAGTTGGAACATTGCCGGAATCTATCACCACCCAAATTGCTGATTTGTCGATCGAGCAAATTGAAACTCTAGCAGAGGAATTGTTAGATTTTCAGTCGATCGAGGATTTAGAGGTTTGGCTGGAAAATTTGCCGCAGGAAGATTGAGGCGATGTTAGGGATTACGTTTGAGGAGGCGATCGCGCCATTTACGCGCACAAACACATCAAACGTACTCCCCCTCTACTTCCTGGGTTTTGGGGTTCTTTTGGTGCATCCGCCGTTGCTGAGAGGATGTTAAGGGTGCGATCGGGGCGGGTATTTTTTCGGCGACTTTTCTGTAGTTTCAGTCACTCACAGTACCTCCGGCGATCGACTTCTTTTTAAGGCAATAGATAATTGCCTCAATCGTTCGCTAACTTCTAAATTCGATTCTTGTGACTTCAAATTATTAGGTATTTCAGCAAACAGAAGTGGATTTCCCTGCAACCATTCATTGAGAGCAACGCCAGTCCAAGTACCTTCTTTGTCTCGGAAACTATCAACTAAACCCTTCAGTTCTTGAATACAGTATGACTCGAAACCAGCAGCACTGAAGATTGCATAGCGTAAGTATTCTTCAAACGCATTAATATCATTTTCTACCTCGAAAACTACAGATTCTTGGGGCGATTTTATATCTTGATAAACATACCCAGCAATTTGTGTTGCTACTCCTGTAACTCCTAATACTTGTTGCCGAATCTCCGAATTAAATAGTAAATCTGAACCATATTTTACATATTTCTTGAGAACCCTAAATGCAGATTCTTCCCCACTATAGTAGTTATCAATAATTTCAATATCTACCCCTAAACTTTTGATGATTTTATTTCGAGTATCACTATTAACGGGACCGCGAATCAGCGCTTCAGCAACTGGACGTGCAAAGCGTAAAAATAATACGCTTAAGCTATTCTCTAGTTTCGCTAAAAAATATTCCTCTGAATTTTCAATGAGCCTGGGTTTTACTTGATTACTTTCCCATAATAAACTTGTCATATATTCAACTAATTTCAATGCTTCATCCTTAAGTTCTAAAGCAAGTTGATGAGCAATTGCAGAGAGAAGCTTACTAATATCACCGTACAAATCATCACGCCAAGCAAAATTGGCTTTCATGCGGTCAAACTCTGGATTTGAGTTAGCAAGAAAGATGGTATCTTTCTTTTTAAATGTTTCCTCCCTGAGTTTCTGCATTTCGTTGTCAACGATTTGTAAATATCGTTCTCTAAATTTTTCTATTTGAGTGAATGACTTAGCATTAGAACTGTCTAAGGATTTGTTGACAACAGAATATTCATAGTATTTTTGTAAGTCAGCTTTGATGGTTTCCCATTTTCGATTCCACCATTCTGTAAATAAAACCCGCCGATTATTTTCTTCAAAAAGCTTGGCTTCTTCAGGATTTTCTGGATACTTTTTGCTGACTGTAAGATAAATTTCTTCAGAATTGCTGAAAATTTTATTAATAGACGCTTCGCATCTTTTCTTTAAAATAGAGACACGCTCAGTGTTGATATAGTTAAATATTTTCTCCTTAATTTCTGGAATCCCCGTGCCATTTTTATTGAGAGTTTCTTCATCGGTAATTCCAGTTAATGTTTTTAACCGAGCTTGAATATGGGTTGCGTCCCCAATCTCTAACTTAGTCTGTTCTCCTGCTAAACTATTCAACATTAGATAGGCTCCGGCTGAACCATATACAATGCGTTCAGGTGGAAGCTTTGCACGCTTTAACCAGTCTTGAGATGCTTCTTCAATATGTGTTTTAAGCGCCTCTGCACTACCTAATGAATCAATCCGACTTAAAAAAACAAAAAGTTTATCAGCAACGGTGACGTTTTTATCGCCAAGTTCGGTAAACTTGATGATTTCTAGTTCCTTTTCTCGGAGGCTAGTAAACCGCTGTACCAATATCACCGCATCACAGTCAGAGAGCATGGCTTGTGCTTCATCAACGTGCTTTGCTAAACCTGAATCTAAACCGGGAACATCATAAAAAACAATCCCTTCAGCTTGAGCAAGTTTGTTAGTATAAAGTCTCGCCTCTAAAACAGCGTGAGCATACTTTTCATCTGCTACATACTTCTTGAGTGGTTCTCTAATATCTTCGAGTCTAGTAAAAGGAAAAGTCAGATTACCTTCTTTTCGTACCTGTTGTAACGTTATTTCGTTTACTCGTGTAGTATTTAGGTCTTCTTTCGCCCCTACTTTCTCCAGTTCCTTGAGTAAGTTGATAAACTCTTCTTCGGTTCTCGCTTGTACTTCCAGCCTTTGTTCAGACTCGTTTTCAACTGAATAAATTTGTGTTGTGGTAAATGTGCATCTTCCTCCCTTTGCTGGAAGTAAATCACATTGCAACCAAGCATTAATAAAGGTGCTTTTTCCTGCTTTCTCTAACCCGACAACAGCTATGCGAAACTCGCACTTTTTGAGCCTTTCAAGTTGGCGGCGAGTTGGTTCTGCTTCTTGTAAAAGTACGTCTTTTAATCTAGCAGGAACTTCAGCCTGGGGTAACATAGCCAAACTAAGCGCGTGTCGCTGTACGTTTAGAGCGTCGCTAAGACGAGCTTCATAGTAAGAAGATGCTGTTTTCCAATCCATTTTGAGGTTCCTTAAACGCGGTTAAAGTTTTCTAAGCCAGATACAGAGAGATATTTCAGACAAGCTAATTGTCTAACCACACCTTGTCCATTGGAAGGCAGATTTCTCTTTAAACTATATGGGACTTTTTTCCCAATCATGTCTTCCCCATCAGCAATGTCAATTCTGACATAAATTTCCCTCTGTTCGCTAACATTTGTAATATCTTCGTTTGTTGTTTCTATACGTGGCTGGTTAGCATTAGCCTCTTGAGGAGTTGTACATAGAAAATATAAAGAATTATCTATGAGTTTTTCTATGTCAGACACATTAATTGGGTTATTGTTTCTTAAATGTCCTACCACCGATGCTGGTACAACAAGACACAAAGCTACAGGTACAGGAACTTTTGGTCGTGGTGGAGAGCTATCTAATGGCTTAATTTGGCGACTATCTCCTACTTCTCGTTCTTTTTTTCCCAAAAATTTGCCAACTTCTTCACCACATTTGTCCAATTTTTCGTCAACAAATTTGCCAATACTTTGGCCAATACTTTGAAATAAGTTCATATCATTACCTTCCAAATTACTTCCTAACTTACGTGCATTTTTTGAAATCTCTATCCCCAGCTTAATTATATTACCATTTATCTGCGGATTCATGTCATTATATCTTTGGGATAGAGCAAGGATTTTAAATTAACAAAATTAATTGTCAATTCAGTTAATTTTCCAGATTTTTCCTAAGCTAGAAAACTCTTCTGCTAGGTTTTGAGCTTTTTGTTTCATAGGTTGCCAGACGTTTCTTTGCTTTTCATAATCTAGAGTAATTTCTTGGTTTGCCTTATCGAGCCTTTCTTGATAACGGTCAATAATATCAGTCTGAATTTTGTCTACATTTTTTTTTAGACAATCAATTAGTTCTAGTAACCAGCTTGCAACTTGATTTACTCTTTCTGAGTCTTCCCCTTTTGCCTGCATTACCCACCCTTCAAGTAAATTTTCTACGCTTGGTATATCAGCATTATCGCTAGAACGGGTTCGATATTCGGTTTCATAAATGGTTTTTTTCCCTATCCACAATGTATACCAAGTTCTTTTTTGTCTTTCAACCTGTACTGCTTCCTCCCAAGTTTCTTTTGTAATAGGAAATCCTGCTTGAAATCTAAAATTAAATGTTAAATGACTCTCGACTTTAATCAGTTCTGATTCAGGAAATTTAATCGCTATGTCAGGTGCAATATCATTTGCTTTATTTTCAAAATAAGACAAATGGCAACGAAACAATTCGGACACAGCCTCATGAATTCTATTTAATTCTTGAGTAGAAATCTGTTTTAATACATCCTGTATAACAATGTTAAGATGGATAGCTAGTTCATTGAGTTCCTCATTAAGTTGTTTGAGTTTGTTTTTATCAGCCTCCGTTCTTGCTTCCATTGTTTTTCCTTCTTTAGCAACGGAAGTCTTGTAGCCTAAGCCAACTAAACGGTTCAAGTTTTTTGCTAGTAAATTGACCTGTAAAACATTTGCTTTTTTTAAATTCGGGCTGTCTAAGTCTACCCTTCCAGTTTCTAAAGACTTTGCCACTGCTTCCAATACTTGGTTAATTCCTTTTTGAAATTCATTTTCCCATGAGTAAAGTGGAAATAATTTTTCTCCTAATTCCTTGTATGGTTTGTCCTGCTGGAGTTCCGAAATTATGGTTCTTATATACTTCACAACGTCATCTTGTGACTGTTTTGCGAGAACCTGTTTGACTTTTGTATCTAGTTTTTCAAACGGCTGTTTTAAGTTTCCATCGCTAGTTTCTAAGAAGCCTTCAAGTGATGACCTAATCTCTGATATTTTTTTACATTCCTGTTGATAACGTGCTTCTGAACTATTCAGAATGGCTGTTGTTGTTTGTGTTGCCCATTCCGTTACTGCATTTCCAGCAGCCAGATTAAAACGTTCTATAATTTGTGGAATTACTAGCTGTGGGAAGTGTTGAGTAATATGTTCCTTTAAGTGCTGCTGAAACTCTTCTGCATAAGATTTTTTCCATAATGCTTCAGAAACTCGGTTTCGGTCGTGTCTAGACCATTTTTGTACGTTACGTGGCAGGTCTTCTAATATATCTTCATCAATTAATCCATTAAAATTGTTGTCCGCTTTTTTACACGCATCAACACTGAATATCTCATCATGATTTTGGATCTGAAGAGCCAGTAAAGCAGGCCATGTACTAAGTTTTACAACCTGCAACTTCTCAATATCTTCTGTATATTCTTTTAATTGTTCAGTCAATTCAGTTTTAATACTGCGGATAGCATTTTCAACAAAGCGATTTTCTGTGTCAGGCCAATTTCTATCGGCTCGGAAAACATCAATACGATTAAGAGTAAAAAGCATCCGCGCAGGGGAACCACCTAAATCTTTGACCTGCTGTACAACTTCTTGCAATAAGCTTTTTACTTTCTGTGCATCGGTTTCTGCACTATTGTATGTTACTATGCACAATGCCTCTCGGCACTGTTGAATAACATTTGCGTTACCTCGATCGCCCACATACGCTAAACCAGGTAAATCAAGAATTTTTACCCTTGTTCCTTGGGGTAGTTCCAGTTGAGACTCTTTGACAAGCCGGAAAGGGTAAAAGATTGTAGATTGTGGACAAGCTAAATTCGGTTGTTTTTCTCTGTTTTCGATATAACTTATCATTGCTTCGTATAAGCGCTGATAAATTTTCTCCTCTCTGATACCTCTCCATTCTCCACACTCCCACAATGCTCCTGGTGTTTCATGGATTATTAGAGACTTTTCCTTGCTATATTCGATAGTGACTGCCCCTGCGCTCATTTCACTTACGGCTACGGGGACAATTTCGGCTCCACACAACAAGTTCACCAAAGTGCTTTTCCCGCTACTGGTTGTTCCTGTAGTCGCCAGAGTCAGAGTCGGATTACGAAGTTGATCGACCAGATTGCTTAAAGCCTCGTCTAACTTCATAGAGAGTTCTTGCATTTCCGGCTGATATGTATCTGGTAAATGCTCGGAAATTTCTGTGTAAAAATTATTCCAGTATTTAGCAAGCAGTTGAGCTTTGAATTCTACTTCGTCAAAAACTTTGTATAATTGTTTACTCATGTGTTAAATACTGGTGTTGATAGTGAATATGTATCCTAGTTAACATATTTGAGTCGCAACTGATAGAGGGCTGACAGCCGCACTGTTTAATTATGACTCTACGGTATTATACCATACCTATAAAGAGGCGAGCGCACTTTCTTTATTTAAATAAATTTACAAATAGGCTCTTCAGATTTTTGCAGGTCTTCAATTAGATTATCAGCGGGTGTTGCTGAATCCAGGTATGAAACGATCGCACAAACGCCGAAAGATTGCTCTAAATTGCGATCGATTATACCCATATTCCCCAACGCCGCCGATCGAACTCCTGCACAATTAGCCAACAGTCGATCGACTAAAACAAACCTCATTACCAAGGATTACCAATCATTCTAAAAGCAGACCAATAATAAGGATGAGAGAAATTCTGACTCGTCGTTTTTGCCAATTCCGGGGGTAACGGCAGATTGCCAACAGAAGTGTGCAGCATCCCCCCTTCAATTCGCACCTCTCCCCGCAACATCGCTAATTGCGCTTGCCGGAGTGCTTCTGCTTTAATCGGAGCAGTTTTTAACTGCCCGTAAAACTCCGCCATCAATCCTAAACTGCCCTCGTCGCTGACATACCAGAGAGTCGCCATAGCCGATTTAACCCCGGCTTGCACCGCTAACCCGCCAAAGCCCAACTCGGCCTCTCGATCGCCCACAGCAGTCTTGCAAGCACTCAAAACTAACATTTCCACTTGCGGACTGTGCCATCCCATTTGCCGCAACTGATCCAAACGCAATTTAGTATCCCACAACTGAATAAAGGATTCGCTGGGGTTTCCCGATCGAAATTCAGCGTGGGTAGCCAAGTGAATCATCCCAAAAGGCTGCTGCTGGCGCTGCGATTTCAAATTGGCAAGGGTGAAAGCTTCGTTCAAGAAAGACTTACCCGGCCACTGCTGCGGGGTAATAGTCGATACTTCTATTTCCACCGCAGGCAAAGGACTCATCTCTGGAAATTGCGACGCCCCCATTGCCAGAACTTGGGTATTTTTGAAATTAGCGGGGCTGCTATCTGTCAAACTCAGACTCGGCATTGAGCCAACACTGTAACGCTCTACCAGAAAGCCTTTGCCGTCGTGCAGGGCGCCCATCGGTATCGATCGCAACCCCACATCTGAGATAAAAGATAAATTCTCAATGCCTTTGGCTTGCAGTTCTGCTTCCAGCGGCGCTACCATCCACTGGTAGAGCTGCTGAGCCAAGGGCAAATAACTTTTAGTGTTGCGCTTTACCGGATTAGTCAGTTCTGCGCGAAATCTCTCCATAGCTTCCATTACCTGGGCGCGAGAGGTTCCAGGGACGCGCTGGCGAACGGGGACACCTTCGGGGGCGATCACCATCATTTCCAGTTCGTCAGAGGCTTGAATTTGCTGTTCTACGCGCAAAACGGGGGAACTGCTATAAGGCCGATCGACTGTAGAACCCCTGGGTACAAAGCTGATATAAATGAGAGCTGGTTTGATGCCTGTGGCTTGTTGGACACCGCGAAGGGTATTTTGGGCATCTTCTAGGGTGGCGATCGTATTTGTTGATGGCAAATTTAGGTAATCGACAAACTCACTGGTAAATCTCTCCTCGACGGGAAAAATAACTGCGCCCAGGTTAGGTGGCAACTTGGAAGCGTCAAGATTCGCAGACGCGGGAGGTGAATTGCGCTGTTGCAAGGAATTAGATATCTGGTTTTGCTCTTGCAAGCTGGGGGAAAATAAACGATTTGTGCTGGGAGGCTGGTTGGCTACGAGTTCCGGTGTCGGTATCGGTGCGAGATTTATGGGCGCAGCAGCAGGCGCAACCACTGGATTGGGAGTAATTGTGGGTGCGATCGGCAAAACATTGGGTACCGGCGCTGGATTGGGAGTAATTGTGGGTGCGATCGGCAAAACATTGGGTACCGGCGCTGGATTGGGAGTAATTGTGGGTGCG
>NZ_JAUBTR010000025.1:0-29412 GCF_036705045.1 Microcoleus sp. BR0-C5 | reverse complement strand
ATCGGCAAAACATTGGGTACCGGCGCTGGAGTCGGCGCTGGTGCTGGTGCTGGTGCTGGCGTTGGTGCTGGAGTAGGCGCTGGTGCTGGTGCTGGAGTAGGCGCTGGTGCTGGTGCTGGAGTAGGCGCTGGTGCTGGAGTAGGCGCTGGTGCTGGTGCGGGCGCTGGTGCCGGTGCGGGTGCTGGAGTAGGCGCTGGTGCTGGTGCGGGCGCTGGTGCTGGAGTAGGCGCTGGTGCGGGTGCTGGTGCGGGTGCTGGCGCTGGCGCTGGTGCTGGCGCTGGTGCTGGTGCGGGTGCTGGTGCGGGTGCGGGTGCGGGTGCGGGTGCGGGCGCTGGTGCTGGTGCTGGTGCTGGTGCTGGTGCTGGCGTTAGTGTTTGTAAAGGTGCTGGTGCGGGTGCGGGTGCTGGAGTAGGCGCGGGTGTTGGTGCGGGTGCGGGTGCTGGAGTAGGCGCGGGTGTGGTTGTTGGCGCGGGTGCTGGAGTAGGCGCGGGTGTGGTTGTTGGCGCGGGAGTTGGTGCAGGTGCTGGTGTTGGCGCGGGTGCTGGTGCGGGTGCTGGTGTTGGCGCTGGTGCTGGTGTTGGCGCGGGAGTTGGTGCTGGTGCTGGTGCGGGTGCAGGTGTTGGTGCTGGTGCTGGTGCTGGTGTCGGTGCGGGCGCTGGCGCTGGTGCTGGTGCTGGTGTCGGTGCGGGCGCTGGCGCTGGTGCTGGTGCTGGTGTTGGTGCGGGTGCTGGTGCTGGTGTTGGTGCTGGTGCTGGTGCTGGTGTTGGTGCGGGTGCTGGTGTTGGTGCTGGTGCTGGTGTTGGTGCTGGTGTCGGTGCTGGTGTCGGTGCTGGTGTTGGTGCTGGTGCTGGTGCTGGTGTTGGTGCTGGTGCTGGTGCTGGTGTCGGTGCTGGTGTCGGTGCGGGCGCTGGTGTTGGTGCTGGTGCAGGTGTTGGTGCTGGCGCTGGTGCTGGTGCGGGTGTCGGCGATACTGAAGAAGCCGTAATGTTAATTTGGGTCGGCTGTACTATCTGAGGGTCGGGGCTGAAATAACTTCCCTGTGTAATCACATTTTCCTTCTTTGGACCCCCAGTGGCAATGCTGCCAGCAGTACCGTTGAGTTTGTTATAGTCGGGCCCGACGCTGAAAAGAGTGTTCGAGGCTTCCCCGCCGTGGCGAATGGTGATATCTCCACCATTAGCGCTACCAGTAGTGGATGCGGAAATGCTGCAAGCTTGCGACAAGCAGTTGCGATCGTTTGTGAAAGTGCCTGTCGCTCGGAAATTACGGCCGGCTGTAATGTCAATCTCTCCTCCGCCTGTTCTGCCTTCGGTGTTGATATGGGTTACTTCTATGTCGTTGCGGGCGTTGAGGGTGACTGCGCCACCTTGTTTTTCTTCGGAGTTGGCGTCTATGAATCCTGTTTGAATGGTGCTTGAGGGTGCTGCAATACTAACGTCTCCGGCGTTGCTGTTTTCGTCGAGTGATCCTGCGTTGATATTGCCTGTTTCTACTTTTCCTGTACGGCTGGTGACGGTGATGTTGCCGCCTGCAGTGGTTTCGGAGTGGGAGTCGAGATCTGCAGTGCTAATGTCGCCCCTAGCTTCTAGGGCGATCGGGCCGCCTTGGGAACTTGTCAGGTTTCCGCTGACTGCAATGGTGTTGGCTGCTTGAATGTCGATCGCCTGAGCGTTTGCATCTTTTAGTGCTACGTCCCCCGCAGCTACTGCTCGGTTAGAGGCCGTGAGTACCACTTCACCGCTGGCATTGACGCTGAGGCCTGTAGCGTTCGTTTCACCGATGCCTGTGAGCAGTTCGGGCAAGGATGCGATCGAGAATGTCGAAGCTGTGCTGGATGTTCCTGTACTGCTAGTCGCTGAGGGCGGCTCGATTTCCAAACTCAGCAAATTGCCTCGCTGGCGGATCTGCACTAAATTTGTCCCGGAGACTGATGCTACGGTAATTTGACCGTCTGGGGCCGAAACGCTGCCGGTGCTGACAACGGTGCCGCCGAGCAAGGTTAAGTTCTGCCCTGACTTGACTGCTAAGTCTGCCGTGCTGATAATTGCCCCTGCTCGATCGGCCCCAAAAGCAAAGGAATTGGGCGCGCCTGTCAGAGATGTGTAAGTGCTACTACCGACAGCGTTAAACGAGTTTGAACCAAATCCAATAGCGGTGGCGGTGGTTGCTGTGAAAGAAGCCGGCACGTTTAAGCTGGCACTGTTGCCAAATATGATGCCGGATGGATTCATCAGAAACAAGTTAGAATTACCGCCGGTTACTTGAATTAAGCCGTTAATAATCGAGGGGTTGCCGCCGCCTATGCCCGCTAAAATGTTGCGAATGTTGGGGTTTGATATAAAGTTGGCAATCTGATTTTCCGACAAGCCGAATTCTTTAAAGCTGTGGAATAGATTTTGTTGATCGCTCGATAATTTTCCGCCTTCAATATCGAAGCGAGTTGGCTGCCCAGGATTTCCGTTTTGGGCTGCGGGAGTGACGGTAGTGCCCGTTGCGTCCGCCGCTGGAACAATTGTTTGACCTTCGGCTTTTGCTTGCAAAAAGTAAAGGTTTATTAATATAATTGACAGAGAGACTGCCAGTTTGCTTATTCTTTTTTTGGACAGCAATTTAGCCTTTATTTGAATATTTTTGGCGGTTTCCATATGTTTTTAATTGGTAAAATATAGACAGAAAAATTAGGAAAATAAACCTAGTTTTTCTGAGGATTTGGGGTTAAAGACTGTATATTTATGAAGCTACCGGGTTTCGGACTGCAAGTGCGTTCCAGACTCACTTTCCCGACTCACTGAGGAAAATTTCCCTGTAAAATTTGCCTCTGCATTTGCAATTCCCCGAGCGTATCTTCTCCACAATCTAAATATAACTCGCAATGCCTAGAAGCTGTATCTTCCGGATGACATATAAAAAAAACTGGCTTTCCTAGACGCACTCCGACCCCTAGAAACCGTTTTTTTTACATTAGTGAGAGTTTGAAGGAAGTATGGCGGTTTAAAAATTTGCCTTATGCGGCCAGAACTGACGGGGGAAAATCCACGTAAAAAATCTTTCTTTTCCTTTTATAAACAACAAAAAAAGCCGGCTCTACAATTGCCGACCCTTAAA
The DNA here is from genome assembly GCF_036705045.1 of Microcoleus sp. BR0-C5. Lineage (NCBI taxonomy): Bacteria > Bacillati > Cyanobacteriota > Cyanophyceae > Oscillatoriales > Microcoleaceae > Microcoleus > Microcoleus sp. BR0-C5. Next base: position 26,307 of record NZ_JAUBTR010000025.1, on the reverse strand, counting down.
ATTCTGACAAAAATAAGAAGTCCTGGACGCAACGGGTACACAAAGTGTAGGGTGCGTCAGAAACGGTCAATTGCTTCTTCATTCCTGGACGCAGAAACCCAGTTTTTTTACGAAAACACTTAGGATCGCGAATTAAATAACTTACAATTTTAATTGTTATTGTGGGATGGGCGTCCCGCCCGTCCCACTTTCAAGAGTGGAAGTTATTTAATTCTCATTCCTTAGTTGCAGTCCAAGGCTTAAAAAACTCGGTTTCTTTGGTAGTCCTGGACGCAGGGGTGCATAGAAACCGGGTTTGTTAACGAAAATAATTCGTTGCAGCCGACAGAAACGATAAAAAAACCCGGTTTCTTTAGTCCCTATGCGTAAGTCTTGTTCTTGCTTCTTGCTTGTTGCTTCTGGCGGCTGCCTTTCGGTTTTAATCTGTCGCCCCGTTGCTTTTTAAGGGGATGTGCAGGCGGATTTGTGGAAGGATTTAAGAGTTAATTGGGTGAAGTTTGGACAGTGGGCGAGGGACTGGGTGAAGCAGGGCGCGGTGAAGCAGGGCGCGGTGAAGGCTTTGCAGAAGGACTGGATTGGGTGGATTTTTTGAGACCGACAAAAGCGTCATAACGGGTGGTACGATCGCCAATGACGGCCGCTGTAACGCCGATCGACCGCGTGGCGTCTATCCACATTTTTTGGCTGGGAGGAAACTCCGGCAAAGCTAGGTTTTTCGGGTTAAACGCACTCTCGGTGTCAATGAAGAAATTGCCGTTGTGGGGTTTAAGTTCCGATCGTACTGTTTTCTGGAACAATTCGCTGCTTAAAAGCGGACTTTTCGGTGCCGGAACGATCGCATCAACCACGGGAGCTCCTACTGTCATAAACGCTACATTGTTCATCCAGCCGCGAGTTACCGTAATCCCTCCAAACGGCGATGTCCATTTAATCGCCGGTTTGCCGCCGACTTGAATTTCCTCCACTCTAAATCCTTTACTTTTCATCGTTTCATCAAGCTGTTTCAGGGATTTATTCGCTGCGCCCTGGTTGTTTGTTTCCACCATAAATACAAATCCGGCAGCAAATTTGTCTCTGGGATTCTGGGCGGGGGCTGGTATTAATGATAGAGAAAATTCTCCCGCCATCCAGTTCATTAAGTCTTTATCTACATCCAGGCCCGTAGTGGATTTTAAACCTGTTCGTAAAACTTGGGGATTAATCGGGGAAATCGGGTTGGCCTCGGCTCCCAATACGTAGTCTTGCCACAAACGCTGCAAGTTGCCACCGGATACCATCATTATTGTATTGTTTGGCAGGCGGTTAGCCATTTTTAGAGCATTGTTTTCTACTGCTATCCTTCTGGTAGAATCTGGTTTTAGCCAAGAGACTGATTTGAAGGCAATTCCTTCTACATCCAAGGTCGCTGTGGTGGCAAATCCTTGATTTTGTTGCAGTTTTTCGAGGCTTTCGGGCGAAATTTCGCGGGCTGAGTTGGCGGCGGAATAGGCGGCGGCAACGGGCATATTGACGTAGATTTGACCGAAGGCGCCCGGACTTTTTATTTTGTCTATGGCGTCTGCATAGCCAGGGGTTTTGGCTAGGGAAGGTTCGCCTTTGTAGGTGTCGATTATTCTGTCTGTAGCGCTAGGATCTGTGGTGACTGCTAGATACCTGGTTCCCAATACCGCGACGGAGAAATTGCGATCGGGTACGCCTTGAGTTTCTGTGACTTGCACCCCTTTATAATTACGCTCAACTATTTTTCCTTGGCTGAGAGGCCTGGGTTTTGTTAATAGTTCTTTGGCTTTGATCGGGTTGGCAATTGGCAAGATAATTGCCACTGACTGTTGAATTGGCGGAGATGGGGGCGTGTTGGGTGCCGGCGACGGGGCTGGTATAGCTATTTTGTTGCGGAGAAAGGCTACCATTGCTGTGTTACCCACCCAGGGTTGAATGTCTTGCTGGTAGGCGTAGCCGTTGCTTGTCAGAAGGCGATCGCGCATTTCGCTTAAAAACCTCTCAAACGAAGCTTTTGACTCTGGCGTGCCAAACTCTCGCAGTCTATTCCACTGCGATTCATCGGTGGTGATGGATAGGGCCATCATCGTATCTTGCGGGACAACCGTTGCCCCCGCCGGCAAATCTTTGGCAGGTCCACGGGAAATGACGAGGTAGTAGGTGACAAAGCCTAAACCGATCAGAAGTGTGGCGGCTCCGATCGTAAACAGCAGGGAAGATTTATCTTTCTTAAACATTATTCGTAAGGTTCGGGTGCTCGCAACATGATAGATTATTTTCTTGGCTCATGTAACAGATACATTAGCAGATACATATAACCGGGCCAATCTAGGAAACTCGAATTTAGACCTCCCGGCACAACCTGAAAAACAGTTTTTTTTGAATCAGACAGTAGGTTAATATTGATGGCGGTTGCACCGTCCGTGATTGTTGAATGTTGACTGTGAGCCGAAAAACAGAAAATTGTGCTTATATTTGGTGGCAGATTGAAGGAGACTTTACCAGAACGATGCTACCGGATTTGATATAAGTCCGTGGAACGAAACCCAACACAAAAAATGTAGCAAGACTTTTGTGAAATGGTATTAACTGAATCAGTTTCTAGCCTTAAAGTCTTTAAAGATAGTTTGAAACGAGTACATCAGTCGATGGACATCGTTTGTGGCTCCAGGAAAAATGTTGAGTTCCCATTTTTTGCGAGCGGTAGTTAGCAGTTTTGCTACGGGTTGGGAGTAACTGTTAGAAATGAAATAGCTGCCGCCTTCGTAGCGAATGTCTGACGCTAATCCGATAAAAGCACCAGCCATTTCTAGTTTAAGTTCTGAGGTGCAGTGCTGAGATTTTACTGCTAAAATTACTTGCGAGTGCCGGGGTTCGCGGTTGAGCAAGCGACAGATATTCGCTTCTTTTTGGTACAAAATTAAAACGTTGCAGTTGTGCAGAACTCCGGCTCTACCTTGGACTTTTACTCCTAGGTGAACTTCTAGGGCTGGTTTGTCGGGAAATTCCACAACAGCATGAGTGTATGGATGTGCACTTCCGTGGATTTTTCCCGCCGTTTTTCTAAATGTTAAATATTTGGGTGTTTCGTCGTCTAAAACATTGTTGTAATAAATAGTACCGCCTTCATTAGCAACTGCTTTTAGCAAGATGGTGAAGAGGTAAGTATCAAAAATTCTGGCTTGTTCTGCCGCTGTGTTAAACTCGGGATCGATTGAGCTTTTTAATTTGCTTTTAATTTCGGAATTGATGGCGTAGTTGCTCGGCCCGGAGGGCAGTTTTTCCAGCAAGTGCTTGAGGGCGATCGCCTGTTTGTGGCGGGGGGCTGTGACGCTGGAAGTAAACTCGATTGTTTTGGCAGATTCTGCACCTGAATTGGCAAATGTAATTTTTGTGCCGAGGGGAGAGGTTTCTGATTCTACTTTCAAGAAATAAGCAATTTCGTCTTCCATTTCGGAAGTGTTCACAGTCGCTTGCTCGACAGCATCAATTAACAGCAAAAGTTGTTCTTTTGCGGTATAATCTTCTATCTTGAGCAGAGGTGTTTTTCTTTTGAGCGATCGCTCTTCAATTACTTTGCCTATCTCTACAGTATCGGCTACTTGTTGAACTACCCAACCTAAATTAAACTCATTCAGAATTGCCGCCAGTTCTTGATAGAGTTTGGCGTACTCGATCTCGTCCATAATTGTTTCTGCGCTGCCTACTATTCTGATTATACAAGCAGATTTGATTTTTTGGTCAATGGCTTGTTAGTAACTACGCAGATTGCCTGTGATGGCGGAGTATCCGAGTGTTCGAGTGTTCGAGTGGGGAAAATCTTTGTCTTGGCTGAACATCTATCCGTTACATCCGTTAAATCCCGTACACTTATGCTTGCCGAACTTGCTGCTGCTTGAGAGAGACAATTGGGAGTAAGCTATTCTACGACATTTGTAGCGATCGAACTATGGCAACTATCAACGACAATTACCTCAAACTCAAAGCCGGCTACCTGTTTCCCGAAATTGGGCGCAGGGTGAAAGCCTTTGCAGAAGCGAATCCCGAAGCGCCCATCATCCGGCTGGGGATTGGCGACGTGACTGAACCACTACCCGAAGCTTGTCGCCAAGCGATGGTGGCGGCGGTGGAAGAAATGGGTTCGCGGGATACGTTTAAAGGATACGGTCCGGAACAAGGTTATGAGTGGCTGCGGGAGAAAATTGCCGAGCACGATTTTAAGTCGCGGGGATGCGATGTTGATGCTTCGGAAATCTTTATTTCTGATGGTTCTAAGTGCGATTGTGGCAATATTCTCGATATCTTTGGCAACAATAACACGATCGCAGTTACAGATCCAGTTTATCCGGTGTATGTAGACACTAACGTGATGGCAGGACACACGGGAGATGCGAACGAAAATGGCGAATACGGCGGCTTAGTTTACCTGCCAATTACAGCGGAAAACAATTTTACTGCGGCAATTCCCACTGACAAAAAAGTCGATTTAATTTACTTGTGTTTCCCGAATAACCCGACGGGGGCAACTGCAACGAAGGAACACTTGCAAGCTTGGGTAAATTATGCTAAAGCTAACGGTTCGATTATTTTCTTCGATGCGGCTTACGAAGCGTATATTACCGATCCGAGTTTACCGCATTCTATCTACGAAATTGAAGGGGCGCGGGATTGTGCGATCGAATTTCGTTCGTTTTCCAAAAATGCTGGTTTCACCGGTACTCGCTGTGCGCTAACAGTTGTACCGAAAACTTTGACTGGAAAAGCAGCAGATGGTTCCGATGTCGAAATTTGGAAGCTGTGGAACCGCCGCCAATCTACTAAGTTTAACGGAGTTTCTTACATCGTGCAGCGCGGTGCTGAGGCGGTTTATTCTGAGGCTGGCAAGGCACAAATTCAGGCATTAGTCAATTTTTACATGGAAAATGCTGCGATTATTCGCGAGAAATTGACAGCGGCGGGAATCGAGGTTTTTGGTGGCGAAAATGCACCTTATGTGTGGGTGAAAACGCCTCACGGTTTGTCGAGTTGGGATTTCTTTCAGAAGTTGCTGGAAACTTGCAATGTGGTGGGAACACCCGGTTCTGGTTTTGGTGCGGCGGGTGAGGGTTATTTCCGCATTTCGGCGTTTAATAGTCGGGAGAATGTGGAGGAGGCGATGAGACGGATTGTGGAGAAGTTTAAGGTTTAATCTCATCTCCTGCTTAAACCGAAAGGCAGCCAGCCCGCCAGGGAATGAATTCCCTGGCTAATAGCGAAAGTCCTCTTTCAGAGGACTAATGAGTTCTTCAGTCCTCTTCAGAGGACTTTCGCTTTGAGACAGGGGTTTCAACCCCTGGCGGACTGCCGGACTCAGCGAAAAAGCATTAATTTAATATGTTGTGGAACAGGCCGGAAAGCCTGTTCATAAAAATAGTAAAAGATGTGAGTTATAATCTAAAATGATTGTGGCTCAGGGTTTCAATAAAAAATGCAACCCAACACCAGGAGTTTATTATGCACTTGCTACGAGTTCAAGTTCCTGATTTTCGCGGTTTAAAGGACATTGACATCTCTTTTGAAAAGGATTTTGTTCCTAATATTTTTCCGCTGGGTAGTCAAAATGGTGGCGGTAAAAGTACGCTGTTGCAGTTAATTTTTGTATTGCTGCACTGTTCTGTAGATGACGATAAAAAACCATTTTTACAAAACTTGATTCAAGGATTTAAAGTGGCTGATGGAGAAGATAAAAAAAACTTAGCAATTATTGATATTTGGAATGGGGAAAAAATAGTTCAAATTATTTTTTTTGCTTGCAAAAATTCTTTTCTCAAAAAGTCCGCGTCTTTAAATGTTAAAATTAAAAATACAGAAGATATCACTTTTTATCCTGTAACACAATTTAAAGGAATGGAAAAGCAAATTGCCGATTTAGAAGCAGTAAATAAGAGCTTAACACTGAGTAGTCATCGATTAGATACAATCAAAAACATTGAAGACAATGAACAAAGGTTTGACACGGCTAAAAAAGAATTTATGTGGATTCAACAATTGGTATCAAATTCAAGAGTTTCAGCATTAATATCTGTTGTCAACTCCAAAAAAAATGTATCTATTAAAGAAATTGAAAGGTTTCAAGACGAAATAAAATACAGACTACAAGAAGTTGAAAATAATCAAAATAATTTGAAAAGTACCTATGGAAGCTGTGAGGAAGTTTGGGAAAAGATCATTGAACATTTAACAGAAAAAAATATGACATATATATGTAACTATTCAAGTGGAAAAAATTCAAATGATCAGCAAAATGAAGCTTTACTCTGTAATTTAAGTAATATAGATAGGAAAGAAACCAACGATTTTTTAAACAGACTTTCAGAGAAAATATTCTTAGCAGCTCCCTCCACACAAGTTTTTCTATTCCTAGATAGATCTGCTAGAGAACTATTATTTAAAAGTCATAGTCAGACAAATGAGCATTATTTCGATAAAATTAAAAAATCAAAATCTCAATTAAAAGGATTTTTTACTTATGACTTCCTGGATGTAGATTTACTCATTGAAGCCTTTAAAGCTGCTATAGATAAAGATATTAAAGAAGCTAGAGAAACACGTAAATATGGTAACAGCTATCAAACCTTAGTAAATGAATTAAGCTTTTTATTAAGCTGTAAAACAATAAATATTGACAAAGACCTTTCGGGAGTAAATTTAAAATTAGAGAAAAATGGTGAAACTATAGAACTATATCCCGAAGATTTAAGTCACGGCGAACTAAAAAGACTCAGCATTTATCTATGGCTCAAGTTCCGCAACATAGAAGATGCTATTGTTTTGATGGATGAAATTGAAATAGCTTTTCATCCAGATTGGCAATATCAAATTATATCAGACCTCAAAGAGTGGACTCCCAGCAATCAATATATTCTAGCAACTCACTCCTACGCATTGTGTGAAGCTTTGACACCAGCTCACGTTAAAGAAATCGAGCCAAAACTGCTCAAACAACAATCTAATATTACAAATGAGTCTTAATCCAGAACAGCTAAAACAACATTGTGAGGCAATTCTTCAATCTCGCAGAATTAACAACAGAATTGTGGTGCTATGCGAAGGCCCTATTCCCGATATCGAGGGTAGACGATCGCCTCAAGCTTATAAAAAAATGGAGGAAATGCCGGATGCCAACTTTTATAAGGCTTGCGTTCCGAGATGGTGGAGAGAAAAGCTGCCACAATTTTTCAACTGTGGCGATCGCGCAAGTGTAATAAATACTTATTTGAAGCTTTTAAAATTACACCAACAGGATATCGATAACTCGTATTTAGAGCCCGATCGACTTTTTGCCATGATAGATTTGGACTTGCACCTGCAAAAGATTGATGATTACCCTTTTCCCGATACAGAAGCAATTTTTTGCGATCTTTACGAAAAATCGGAGGTGCGATCGCAAAATGCAAAACGGCACCGGATATGGATTACAGGGTTAATTCATAAAGAAGCATATTTTCTTACACCTGAGTTTCAATCAATATTTGATGATTATCCTCATCCTCCGATGTATCAGGATAATCCTGTTGAACTGAATAGTATTTATATGGATATGGCTGATAAAATTAGTAGCGATCCAGACTTGAAGAATAACCTTAACATACAGAGAGCGCTCGCTCGCATAAATCATTGTTTAAATTGTGCGGACTTAAATGAATTACAAGATTCATGGAAAACAGAGTTTCAAAATACCTCCGATGAAAGGTGCAAGCATCAATTAATTATGGCTTTGCTCACAATTAAAAAAGCTAAGGATTATTGGGGAGAAATTAAGCCACCCGTTGACTGGAGCGGTAACGATAGCCAATTTAGAGACCAACTCTCGTTAAAAATTGGGGAATTTTATTCAAAGCAAAGTAGCGATGTTAAGTCTCATATTCCTTTTTTTTTCAAAAAATTGCATGACTTCGTTTAAAGAAAACACATCGATTATAATATTCCCTTTTCTATCCATCAGCATCGCTAGGAAAACCAAATTGGTCTGGTAATTCAGCAGAGGTAATTTGCAGAATCTCTAGCAACTTCTTGTATTGAACAGGCGTTAGCTTCGGTACCGAGCGCCCAGCTTCCCAGTTGCTTACCGTCGCTTCCGTAACGCCAAGTGCTTCTGCTAGCTGCTTTTGAGTCATAAACCGCTGAACTCTCAGTCGCATTAGGGGCGATCGATCGGCTCTTTCTGAGGTTTCCATAGGCTATTTGTTAAGTTATATTAATTTATTTGGGCTTTGCCTAAAATAATTGACATCTACCCTAAATTAATTTAGATTTAATCTAATAGAGATTAGACAGCACCAGCTAAGCCACTTGTGCTGTAGGGGAATTGCTGTCTTTTCTTCAACTTGTTATTGTACGCGGTTTTACCGTTACAAAGCATCAAACCTATCCAAAATTATTGGTCAAAGCTATGTTGCAAGATTCATCATCGAACCAAACATCGCCGAATGTTTTAACCAACCAAACCTTTGAGGGCGATCGCGAAGCAGTCCGTCACGTCATCATCGGTTCGCCGCTGGGGGTACGCCGAACTATCCACCAACTGCACGCCTTGCGCTACGCGGAAGCTGTTCGTTGGACTCATCCGATCGCCATTCCCGACAATCGCATCATTATTACACCCGAACAGGGAGAAATCATGAGTCTGTTAGTTAAGTTAATTCGGTTGGAATGAAGTCTAAATGTGCGATCGATGTTTCTAGAATTGAGTCAAAAGTGCGATCGCGAATCTCTTCTCGTTGCCCGTGCTAAACTCAACAGATATATCCAAAAACTCTTGTGGGGTAGGCATCCTGCCTGCCCTTGGCACAAACTTAACAACTAGCTCCCAATTCAGCTTATGATTGTTATCACCCCCGTGCTCAAACCTGTTAGCCAAATAACGCTTTCTCCCGGTAGTGTCGTAACTATTCCCAATATAAGTTGGCTGGAATTCGAGTCGATTTTGCAGGAATTAGGAGAAAAACGAAGAACCAGAATTGCCTACAGCAATAGTACCCTAGAAATCATGGTTCCCTTACTAGATCGGGAAATTCCGAAAGATTTAATTTCCGATATTGTAAAAAAAATACTCAAGTCAGCGGGCAGAAGATATGAACCCTTTGGTTCTACTACTTTCAAACGGGAAGGTGCAGCAGGAGTTGAACCTGATGCTTGCTTTTATATTCTAAATTATCAGCGGATGATTAATCGCCGCCGACTTTTACCGGACGATCCGCCGCCCGATTTGGCTATTGAGACGGGTGTTACTTCTAAAACTACGATTGATGCCTATAAAATTATTGGAGTTCCCGAAGTATGGGTTTATGACAGCGGCAGACTTCTCATTTATTTGCTGCAAGATGGAGAGTATGTAGAATCGGATATTAGTCCGAATTTTCCCGAAATCGCGATCGCACAACTTATCCCCACTGCGGTAGAACGTGCTTTACAGGTTGGAAATTTGCAAGCGCTAGAAGAATTTGAAAGTGCGATCCTCTCCGAGGGCTTCGCTAACGGCTAAACTCCTAGGATGCGTTACGCCCTTCGCACTTCGCATCCCAAAAATCACACACTTACTGCCAAATTGTCAACCCCTAAAGGTCGATAAATTGTATCTCTTTGCTGATAACTCCGCCCCAAAGAACGAATCGCATTTTGCAAATCTTCGACAGATTGACAACTGCCGCCCACCGCACCGGCCATTGTAGTAATGTGCTCTTCCATCAATGTACCGCCGATGTCATTGCAGCCCCATTTCAGCGCTTCTGTAGCTCCATCTAAACCTAATTTTACCCAACTCGGCTGGTGATTGGAAATCAAATTTCCCAAGAAGATTCTCGATACAGCGGTGAGTAACAATGTATCTGCTAAAATTGGTTGGTCGCGGCCGACTCGACTCCGCAAAGGAGCCGGTGCTTCCTGTCCGACAAATGGTAGTAAAATAAATTCTGTAATGCGTGCCGGATAGTTTTGGTCGATCGCAGTTTGTTGGAGCGATCGCACTTTTTCTAAATGCAAAACCTGCTGCCCTGCCGTCTCAATATGCCCGCAAAGCATCGTACTCGTTGTTGGCAAACCCAGACTGTGAGAAGTTCCCACAATTTCCAGCCAAGTTGCCGAATTTAGTTTTTCCGGGCAAATCACCCGTCGCACAGAATCGTCGAGAACTTCCGCCGCTGTTCCCGGCATCGAACCGACTCCCGCATCCCGCAAAGCCGAAATTACATAGCTGAAACTAAGATTATCTTTTCTAGCAATAAATTCTATTTCTTGCGGCGAAAAAGCGTGCAAGTGCAACTGAGGAAACTTATCCTTAATAGTTTTCACCAATTGCAGATAATAAGGCAAAGATGCGCCGTTCAGCTTAGCTTGAAGATTTAAGCCCCCCTGCATACAAATTTCCGTTGCACCCCGCTGCACTGCATCAGTTGCCTTTTCCTGAATTTGGGCTGCATCTAACCAAAAAGCGCCCTCATCTCCCTCGTCGCGGCGGAATGCACAGAAACTGCAATGCTGCTCGCAAATGTTAGTAAAATTAATATTTCGATTGATAACATAGGTGACAGTATCCCCTGATTGTCGGCGGCGGAGCAAGTCAGCGGTTGTTTGAATAGAAGCTCGCGCATCGGGATCTCTTTGCTGCAAAAGTACCAAGGCCTCTGCGGAAGAGATGTTATAACCTTGTAAAGCTCGATCGAGAATTGCATCCACAGTTTTCTTTTTAACTCAGCTACAGAATTACTGACTATAATTAAGGCGTTTTTATATTTTAACGAATCAACTATAGAGGAACGATATTCTAAAATCTCAAGTGCTACCAAACCATCCTTGACTTTCGGGACACTGAAATTATGGGCATCTACCAAGGAAATCAGGAATTGCCAGTGCCGTCTGGGCCTTTGCAAATTCCTGCCGTACAGACTGTCGGTTCCAATTTTACAGACGCAGACACACCGCCAATTTATTTTTCCCTGGTCATTCCCACCTACAACGAGTGCAAGAATGTCAAGAGTATTGTGGAAAAATTGAGCCACTTGCTCGACGGAAGTATTCCCGGCAACTACGAATTAATTGTAGTCGATGACAACAGCCCCGATCGCACCTGGGAAGTCGCCCTGTCCCTGACACCGGAATATCCGCAATTGCGGGTGATGCGCCGGGAAAACGAGCGGGGACTTTCCACAGCGGTGATTCGCGGGTGGCAGGCCGCTCGGGGCGAGGTTTTGGGCGTCATCGATGCCGACTTGCAGCATCCCCCGGAGACGCTGTTGCAGCTTTTAGCAGAAATTCAGCGGGGAGCAGATTTAGCCGCTGCGAGCCGTCACGTTGCCGAGGGCGGGGTAAGCGACTGGAGCGTTGTCAGGCGATTTTTATCGCGGGGCGCTCAAACCGTGGGGTTGGTGCTCCTGCCCGGAGTGGTGGGCCGAGTTTCCGATCCGATGAGTGGCTATTTTATGGTGCGTCGCACTTGCATTGCGGGCAAAACCATGAATCCTGCTGGTTACAAAATCTTGATTGAAGTGCTCGGCAGAGGCGATATCCGCTGGATTGGAGAAGTTGGTTACGTGTTTCAGGAGCGGCAAGAAGGTGATAGCAAAGTTACTTGGAAACAGTATATTGAGTATTTGCAACATTTGCTGAGGTTGCGGTTTGCCCGGTGGCCGATGGGTAAGTTTCTGCGGTTTGGCCTTGTGGGTTTCAGCGGCGTGTTTGTGAATATGGGGGTTTTGTATGTGCTGGTGGATATCCTCGGTTTGGGGCTGACTCGCAGTCTGATCGTTGCTGGTGAATTGGCAATTATCAGTAATTTTTTGTGGAATGATTTGTGGACTTTTGGGGATATTTCTAAGCGGCAGCCCGGATCGCGCCAGCGATTGAAACGCCTGTTGAAATTTAATACGATTTGCTTGATGGGTTTGATTTTGAATGTGCTGCTGGTTAATTTGCTGTTTAATGTTTTGGGAATGAATAAATATTTGGCTAACTTAATTGCGATCGCGACTGTGACTCTGTGGAATTTCTGGATCAATATGAAGCTGAGTTGGCGGGTGACGGAGGTGAAGTAGGTAATGCGTAATTGGTAATTGGTAATTGGTAATTGAGAATTGATAAAATGACTGATGGCTAATGACTAATGGCTCTTCTTCCCTATGCCTTTGAATGACTGAATTAATGATTAAGAACAAACAACTGTTGTTGCTATTGCTGTGGACGGCGATCGCCTTTATTTTGCGCTTTGCCAATTTAAACTCGAAACCGCTGTGGACAGACGAGTTTTCTACTCTAGTTTTTAGTTTGGGCAACAGTTTTCGAGGGGTGCCGGTCGATCGCGCGATCGATCTTTCTACATTATTACAACCGCTGCAATTCCGCCCCGGTGCTGGGATTGCAGATGTTCTAAACCATTTGCTGCTAGAAAGCAACCATCCACCAGTGTATTTTATGCTCGCCCACTGGTGGATGCGACTGTTTGTGCCGACGGAGGATAGTTTAGTGTGGATTGGGCGATCGCTCCCGGCATTATTAGGAGTGATTTCAGTTCCCGCCATCTACCTTTTAGGCAAATTTGCGTTCAATTCTCGTTTAGTCGGTCAATGTGCGGCCGCAATGATGGCAGTTTCTCCCTACGGCATTTATCTCGCTCAAGAAGCTCGCCATTACACTTTAGGAATCTTATTAGTTATTGCCTCTCTTTTTTGCTTGACATTAGCTGCAAAAAAGCTGCAACAGCGCGCTCCCCTGCCAATTTGGGCGGTGCTGCTTTGGGTAGTTGTTAACTGTTTGGGAATTGCGGTTCACTACTTTTTTGCACTGACTTTGTGTGCGGAAGCAATAGCATTAATGGCTGTAATCTGGCAGCAGTTTAATGGAAAGTTGCCAATTGAAAACAGCCAGCAGCCTAATATTTGGCAATTTCAAATTCTTTGGCGGCTTTTCGCAGTAGCCGTGGGCACTTTAGCTGGCGGTTTAGTTTGGCTGCCGGTATTTTTGTCAAATAAATACGGCAGCGAACTAACTAATTGGATTGTCAGTGGCGATCGCACATTTTTAGATTGGATAGCGCCGATTTTTCAAGCTTTAGCTGGATGGATAACTGTCATGTCTCTGCTGCCGGTGGAATCGCAAAATTTGGCAGTAGTAGTTGCATCGGCGATCGTAATGGCAATATTTTTTATATTGGTGCTTCCCCTGCTGCGAGGCGCTGTTAAAAATTCCTTAACAACGCCCGATACTCGTTTAGGTACTGTTATTTTCGGCGGATTTGTGCTAGGAGCAATTTTCCTATTTTTCAGCTTTGCATATATTCTAGGGATTGACCTAACTCGCGGCGCACGATACAATTTCGTCTACTTTCCGGGGGTGATATTGCTTTTAGGAGCAACCTTGGCGGTTACTTATAACACACCTACAGCAAAAAGTCAATGGTTTAATTTTCGGGCGATCGAAGTTCCGGGCAAAAAAGCAGTGGTGCTAATTTTAGCAATGGGTTTTTTTAGCGGTGTCACAGTAAATTCCAATCTGGGCTATCGCAAATATTACAAACCAGATATTTTAATTCCGGTTATTAGCCAAATATCGAAAGTTCCCGTGTTAATTGCCACTACTCAAAAGACTCATGTAGAAATAGGAGAGTTGATGGGGATAGGGTGGGAATGGGAAAGAAGTTCGGCAACGGATTTTGTAGCGGATGTAACTGATGTAACGGATGTTAGGAAGAAAGAAGAAGTTAAAGCCTTTGATTCTCCGCTGTTTCTTTTGGCTAATCAGAGAAGGGATGGGCAGGAAATAGCAGCAGGAACGCTTGACAAAACACTCAGTCAATTAGAACGTCCGCTAGATTTGTGGTTGGTTAATTTTCGCGTACCTGTCAATCTAGAAGCACAAAAATGTCAGGTTGAATCGCGCGAGTTGCCTGCGGTGGATGGGTATGAATATCAAGTTTATCATTGTTCCTGATTTGGCGATCGCCTGCAACTACTAGCGGACTTACATCTTGCAACATTCTCAATAAGTTTTTTATGGGCGGGCTAGAAGCCCAACCCCTACTCCCCACAAGACAATCCATTCTTTGTGGAACGGGCTTCTAGCCCGTTGCTGACAATGGTACAAGATATCAGATCCGATCGACTAGAAAGAGCGATAAATTTATGACTCCATAAACTGACATTGCTAAAGCTATTAGCAATAAGCATCACCCCGCTGATGTAGATGTAGGGTGCGCTGGGCGCACCTTACCGCTATAAATACGATCGGGACTGTTCAATCAAACGCTAAGAGTCAGCGGCCAAATGTTTAATTAAGACACTCATCACTTCACCTGGATTCTGGGTTGGGACAAGCGGACTCCAGTCAGAAACGCAGGCAAAATTATCGCGGTGAAAAGAATGAATGACGCGGGAAACAACAGGACGAGAACTGATAATGAAAAGTTTCAAGAGTTCTCGGTTAACTGAAGTTTGCAAGTTTGGTTCTTTAGCAGGGGGCTGATTGAGTTCGGTAGTTGGATTTTCTGGTCCCACCTCGAAAGCAAGTATTAATTCGGTATTGGGTAGCATTTGCCGGATGACTTTCAGGGAAGATTCTGCTTCGCTGCGGCTGCGAAATAGCGCGACGGGTAAGCGCTGAAAGTTGGGCAGGATTCGGTAAATAATCCAGGCATCCGCAGTTTCTGGGTTGTTCATGGCTGTATTGTAAATTGGGTATGTTTGCCCATAGAAAAGTGACAGACTTGCACCTTTGATTTTTAGTGCAGTCTGTTTTGGCTATGGCTGTGCCTACCTCAAGGAAGTTAAGCGATTAAATTAAGCGCTTAAAATAGACTGTTATAATAATATGGTAAAAAAAAGGCAACGTCAACGGCAACCAGAAAATGAGTTGGCTTTTCGGAGACTGCGAGAGGACGCTAACTTGAGTCAAGAAGAGTTGGCTGTGCGGATGGGGGTGTCGGCTTCGTCGGTGCGGCGATGGGAAAAGGGAGACGAACCTACGATGACTGTTCGGCAAATGAGGGATTTTTGCCGTTTGGTAGGGGTATGTTTTGATGACTTGCCGGATTACCTCAGTCGGCGAGTAGATGAGGAGGAGTCATAGGGGGATAGATAGCTCGATCGCACTTTCGATTAAAATAATTAAAATAAGTGCGTTAGCGAAGCTTTCCGCAGGAATCAACCTTTCATTTCAGTACAAATTTTGCTGCAGAGGTAGCCGCTCCCACTTTTAGTAACTCTCAGGATGCTCAACTTTCTGATTGAATTAAATCGCCTGCAGGTGGATGTCGTTTTATAGCTTTGTCAGCGGCCCGAATATTAATGACTCTCTCTCGATTTAAGACTAATGCTGTAACTGTAGCTCGTCCAATTGGAGTCAAACCAACTATTGATAATCCATCCGCCGACCAAATAAAATGTTCGTTCCAACTATCTTGTCTGGGGTTAAACAACGGTACTTCTACGTCTGACTGAGCATCTATCGCTGTAGTTTTATCAGATTTCTTGCGGTTGCAGTGAAAGCAAGCTAGTGCCAAATTGTCAATATCGTTAGTCCCACTTTTAGTTAAGGGAATGATGTGCTCGATAGTAAACTCTACGTACTGCCATTGTTCGGAGGCATGACAATATTCGCACAGACAGTTTGCTCTCTGACGAACTTGATTTTGGATATTTTCAGGGATTTGACGGCGAGCGGACATTTCTACACAGTAGGCTGAATCTGGCCCAAGAAAAGATTGCGGACAGTCCGATTGACCAAACTGAGGTAATCGTCGATTTCTTCGTAAAGATTGAGTTCTTGTTCTTCGTCAGGATTGAGAGGTAAATTTTGTTGTTTGTCTAACAGTTCTTCTATGCGATTTTTGACAGCAGTGGAGGCTTTAAAAATTGGTATGCCTTCCACTAATTCAATTCGGATAGCTCCTTCTATAGGTAGAGTATCGCGCAGGTTTTCCAGTTTGGGGAGGATTAGCATAGTTGTGGATTTTATGGGTTTCTGTCTTGATTATATCAAGGTTTTTTTCACTCTTTCCTCACACTATCGGGCACGCCCACGGCCGAAATACCCGATATCGCCCTTAAGTTTTGACACCGAATCAACTCATTAAAATCCAAACTGCGCCCTTCAATTTGCGCCACAGCCTCGATCGCCCCCAGCAAATGTCCGGCCGCCTCCGCTTCGCTGTAACCGCGCCTTCCCGCTACTCTAATCGCCCCCTCGTCAGCATCTAACTCTACTTGGGAACTGCGGTTGTCGCGCCAAATTCGAGTCATGGCGAGTCCCGTCAAACCGCCCGCGATCGCAGTGCCGATCGCATCTCCCTGCAACAATTCTACAACAGTCCCGACAATTCCCGCCAGAGCCGCACCTTGATAAATATCCGGTTTAAACCACTTAAAATTGCACAGAAAACTTACATTCCGCAATAGCAGTAAATCCCGCTGCGGCTTAGATAGCAGCCGCCACAAATCAAAATTAATATAAATCGGGCGAGATTGATTCCAAGGCAAAGGAAAATCGCAGTCAATTACTGTTGATTGTTGGGGCTTATTAATAATTTTACACGTCATGCGGCCGGAAGCGGGCATCACATCTAACAGGCGGCGAATTTCTGGATCGGGATTCATATTTTTGGGGAATTGGGAATTGGGAATTGCTTGCATCGGCATAAAAAACAACAATATCCATCAGGGGCTTGTAGGGGCGGGTTCACCAACCATAATTGTCTAAAACCTACAATCTCTAAAACCCGCCCTCACTCACCCAATGGCAAATCGCAATCTGATGCACGGGTGGCCAGAAACCGGGTTTTTGCGAGAATACTTTGTGACAACCACAGATTTGATGAAAAACCCGGTTTCTTTGGTTTGAGCGTGTCCATAACTGAGCTGATGCAAATCAAAGTTAATCTAGATTATTGGTTGTGCGGGGGCGGGTTTACAAGATTTTTAACGGGAGTTAAATATTGTTGGAAAAACCCGCCCCTACAAGTCAATAGAATATAATTAAGGGTTTTTCTTGGATGCGGGAGAAGGAGATTCAGCAGCTCTGGGAGCCGCTTTTTCGGTATTACCAGAAGGCTTCGGACTGGCAATTGCTGGGGCAACTGACGGCTTTAAATTCGCGGCTGGGGATGCCGGTGGTTTTGGAGAAACTGGTGCAGCTAACGGGGCCACAGGGGCTGTTTGAGCGCCTAAAATGCTGGTGTCTCCGGTGTCAAAGGTGCCGGCGATGCAAGCGATCATCATTGTCGCTAAAGTGCCGACAAATAATGCTTTCCAACCGAGTTCGGAAATGTCTTTGCGGCGGGATGGAATTAGGGCGATCGTGCCGCCGACAAATATGCCGACGGAGGCTAGGTGGGCGAAGCCGGAAAGGGCGTAACTGACAATCAAAACTGTACGATCGCTCACCAGTCCTTTTGCCGATGCTTCTGCTAAACTTTGATAGGGCGGAATCGCTGTTTCTAACAACCGCCGTCCGATGATTACTGATGCTTGCCAAGAGTCGTCTAAGGAAACTCCTGTTAATAGCGTCAGGGGATAAAATAAAAATCCCATAATGTTGGCTAAGGTGACAACTTTGAAAAAGCCACCAATGGGGCCGGGCAAAATTGCCAGCCAACCAAAGAATTGATTGATTAAGGAAACTAAGCCTAAAATCAAAATCAAAACAGCGGCAATTGCCACTGCCATTTTTACCCCGTCCAATGCACCAATTATCGCTGCATCCAAAGGGCTGACTCGTTCGATTGGTTCTCCCCCAACAGTCTCTTGTTTGAATTCTTCGCGCTCCCTGTCCGAAATTTCTTCGCCCACAAACTCGCGGCCTTTAGGCTTGGGTTCTTCCTTGGGAATGCCGCCCATTGTCAGCGGCACGCCTGTTTCGGGTACTAAGATTTTGGAGAGGACAAAACAAGCGGGGATGGCGATAATTGAAGCTGAAACTAAGTGTCCTAAAATATTTGGAAAAACGGGCTTGAGAAAACTTACGTAAATTGCTAAAGTTGAAGAAGCTGCAGTTCCAAAACAGCAAGAGAGGATTGCACAAAGTTCCGAACGAGTCATTTGTGGCAAATAAGGCTTGACGACAATTGCCGCTTCTATTCCTACGAAAATATTAGCCGCCCCGCTAAGTGCTTCCGCGCCGCTCAACCGCATTGTCGTATAAAAGATTTTGGCAAAAAGTTCGGTGACAATTTGAATCACGCCGATGTTGTATAGCAAGGCCATGAGGCCAGAAAAAAAGATGACTGTCGGTAAAGCTCTAAAGGCAAAAATATATCCTAAATTAACTGCCGGCTCTTTACCAGGTATTGGTACAACATTACTCCCGAATACAAACCTCGCTCCAGCGTCAGCAGCGGTGAATACTCCATCCAGTAAGCTAGTAAACCACTCTAGGGCGATGCGAGTTGGGGGGAACAGGAATACTAAAAATCCTAGGATTAATTGCAGGCCAATGCCCCAGATGATGACGCGCCAAGGAATATACTTGGCCTGTCGATTTTCTGAAAAAATCCAGGCGATCGCACACAGGCCAAAGATGCCCAGAAATGAGATAAGATTGTAGATTGACATGAGCCGATTCCTTGAAATACTTGAGAATGCCGATCGACGGCTTGCACCACATCAGTTATACTATTCATCTGACGGCAAATGCTAAAAAAAATAACGGGCAGATAAATTACGCACTCAACAGCGTACTTATGTCATTGCTTAGGTCATTCCGAACTCTGCGGATCTTTAGCAACCCTTGATTTGCCGTAATTACCAGCAGTTTAGATAGAAACTCTAACACATGGAAGCTTTTGCTCCACATCCTCCTGAATGGACTGCGACGGCGGTTCACGCTAATGAGTTTTGCTGCCCCAAGTGTGGCGCTAGTTGCACGAATGCCGCTGATGTCTGGATTAATCGCCGATCGCCAGTATATACCGAGTTCAACCGTCGCAAGTGGCAAGAATTTTACCGCTGCCAGTGCGATTGCGTGTGGTGGGCCTGGAGTAACGATAGGCCTCCTTCTGAACTTGTGCGTCGCGATCAGAGCTCGGATGAGGGCCCCGATGACGGCCCGGATGATGATTTTTAGAACGGTGACAGAATTTTCGATTTTCGATTTTCGATTTTATAGAAGAAGGAAGAAGGAAGAAGGAAGAAGGAAGAAGGAAGAAGGAAAAAGCAGTAATAGCTAAGGTTTCGGCGATTAAGAATGTCCTAACCGTCTTGGCGGTTGCTATATTTAAAATTAGGGTAAGGTGCGTGGCCCGGCGCACCCGAGATTTAGATAGGTGAGCGCCTTTTCTCAACTAATCCAGCACGTCAAGTATTCCCTTGACTACGCCTTCCATGACTCTTTCAATTAAGCTCAATTCATTTTCGCCGATCGACTCATTTAAGAGCATTGACTGAATTCGCTGTCTGTCATCGCGAGTCAGTTCGCCTGACGAAAATATCTGCTCTACTATTTGTTCAGTTAGAAATGAGGAAGTTTGAGTTTGCATGGTTGGTCTCTAAAAGCATCAATATTTTGCTTTTAACTTTATTAGAGGAGCCAGTTATTGTGTGGGTTTTTACTTTCCCACCCAATCAGTGCTCCAATCCTAGGACCCTGGGGGGATTTTGTCAATACACTCGTTACAGATCAATATAAAATCTGCATTGTATTTCCGACATTCTGGCAACCGGTGGTTTTGGAGTGCGATCGACCCCCGGCGGTGGCGGTGTGCGATCGACCTTTTTAAGTTTATTGGCACTTTGGCGGAACATTACGGCTCAAAAAAACTCAAAACGAGAAGAGATTAAAATTGGTAATGGAGAATTGGCTTTTATGAATTCCCTCTTCCTTCCGGCTAATGACTAAGGACTAATGACTAATGACTAAGAACTAATGACTAATAGCTTCCTCCAATGACCTATTTTCGTTCTGCTCTAATTTTGACATTAGGTTTTGGGCTGCTACCGCTAGCAGTGCGATCGCAACCTATAGTTCCTGCTACTGACGGCACGAATACTGTTGTTAAGTCCGAGCAAAATCGCACCGACATTAGCGGCGGGCAACTGTCAGGAAACGGGGCAAATCTGTTTCACAGCTTCAGCCAATTTAATCTCAGCGAAGGTCAAATCGCTAATTTTCTAACTAATCCAAATATTCAAAATATTTTAGGGCGGATTTCCGGCGACAATGTTTCCGTAATTAACGGTCTGATTTCTGTAAGCGGTGGCAACTCGAATTTATTCTTAATGAATCCGGCGGGAATTATCTTCGGTCAAAATGCTAGATTAAACGTGCCGGGGTCTTTTTTCGCGACAACTGCTACAGGTATTGGGTTCGGCGATAGCTGGTTCAATTCGGCGGGAATTAATGATTACAAAGCTTTACTGGGAAATCCTAATCAATTTAATTTTAATAACTCACAAGTTGGTGCAATTGTCAATGCTGGAAACTTGGCAGTTGGCAGCGGGCAAAGTTTAAGTTTGCTCGGTGGAACCGTTATTAATACAGGACAATTATCCGCTCCAGGCGGTCAAATTACTGTGGCTGCTGTTCAGGGCAAAAATGCAGTCCGCATCAGTCAAGCTGGCAATTTATTAAGTTTAGAAATTACTCCGTCTTTGCCTTCGGAAAAATCGGCGATCGCCCCGGTTTCTTTGCCTCAGTTGCTGACGGGACCCGGCGTAGCATCAGCCACAGGTTTAACGACTAACGAACAAGGTCAATTGGTACTGACTGGCGGCCAAACATTGCCCGCAGTTGCCGGAAGTGCGATCGTCTCCGGTTCTGTAAATGTATTTGGCCCTTCTGGGAATGCTGGGGGCACAGTCAATATTTTAGGGGAAAAAGTTGGACTCTTCGGCGCAAATATCAATGCTTCCGGGACTGACGGTGGAGGTACTGTGCGCGTCGGAGGTGGTTTCCGGGGGATGGAACCCGTGCCGAACGCACTGGTAACTTATGTTAGTCCTGATTCTATGATCGCAGCAAACGCGATCGACCGTGGCAATGGCGGCACTGCGATAATTTGGTCAGACAATACAACTCGCTTCTTCGGCAATATAAGTGCTCGCGGGGGCCTCGCCACAGGTAACGGCGGAAAAGTAGAAGTTTCGGGCAAAAATGCTTTAACTTTCCAAGGACAGGTCGATACCCGCGCGACTAACGGTGCGATCGGCAATTTGTGGCTCGATCCGGCAAATATTACGATCGTCAGCGGTAACGGCGACACCAACGCGCGATCGACTGACGGGGAACTCCAATCGGCACCAGAACCCAATGAAACATACATCTCAGAAGTGCAGTTGGAACAGATGACAGCCGGCAGCAACGTGGTTATAGATACCCCCGGCTACATCACCGTCCAAAACTTGCCAGATAACAAACTTTCCCTGCAAGCGAGAACGGGAGACACAGTAACATTTAGAGCGGGCGGAGTGTTTGTTGTCAATGACTTCAACGACTCAATCGAGACTCAAGGTGGCAACATCAACATTTTCGCCAGCAGCATCTCTCTGGGCGGACTCAATGCTAACGGCGGTAATATCGCTCTCACTGGTAACGGCATTGACTTCAGAGGCGGCAGCAATTCCGTCAGCAGTGCGGGGGGAACAATTCGCTTGCAACCCAACGATAGCCGAGCAATTCGGATCGGTGGCACCGGCGATGTTTTGGGCCTTTTGGACTTGACGGCAACGGATCTCGGCGCTTTGGCGGGGGATTTCGGCTCGATCGCGATCGGGCGCGAAAACGGTAGCAGCTCGTCGATCGCGATCGTCGCACCCATTACCTTCAACAGCCCGCTGACACTTCAAGGCAGATCGATCGGGATCGACAATCCCCTGAATACAAGTGGCAGCGCTAGCTTGACTCTCGACGCGCCTCAAACTGATCTCAACGCCAACATTGCGACATCCGGCGGCGATCTCACTTTTACAGGAAACGCATCCCTCAATGCTGACGTGGCTTTGAACACGCAAGTTACCGGCAACATTGTCTTCTCCGGTAGCCTAGACGGATCTCACGCCCTGAGACTAGACGCTCAGCGAGTGCTGTTCGGCGCTACAGTCGGTCAAGCTGCACCGCTGGCGAGTTTGACTGTCAACGCCCGCAGTACAGAGGTTTCGGGCAATATTGCGACATCTGGCGACATGACTTTCCATAGTAACGTCACAGTCGATCGCACCGCCGCCCTAGCCGCCACTACCGGCAATATCACTTTTGCCAATACCCTCGACAGCACGCCGGGCAGGGCTAATAATTTGACGCTGCGCGCTGGCGGCAACATTACTTTTGGCGGCCTAGTCGGTCAAACTCAGAGGTTGGGCCAGCTCTCGGCCGATGCTGCTAGCGTGACGGCTGCTTCCACAATTACAGCGCGCAGTTTGAGCGTTAACGCGCGAGATTCCGCTCGCTTCGGGGGGGACAGCACGGCCGCTTTGGGAGCCGATATCAAGGCAGAAAACGTCCTCTTAGAGGGTAATTTAAGGACGGATGGTGGCAGCGTGAACCTGCAAGGAAGCGGGGAGGTTCGGACTGGTAATATTACCTCGAATGGTGGGAGGATTCGGGTTGAGGGAAATACTGTTGCTGCTGGTGCGATCGACTCGTCATCGGCGGGCACAGGAGGCGCGATCACTCTCCAAACCAATGCTGGGCCTTTAACTGCGGGAGCTTTGAACGCTTCGGGGGCGATCGGCGGAAATATCGATGTCACCTCTTCATCGGGCATTGCGGCTCTCGATCTCAACTCCAGCAGCACTTCAAACGGCAACGGCGGGGGCGTTTCCCTGAACGCGACTGATAACATTCAGTTGGGCTTTATCAATGCTCAAGGTGGTACTGGTGGCACTGGTGGCAGTGTTGATGTGACAACCCTCGGTTTGTTTCGCTCGAACAATGTTTTCAACGATATATCGGGCAATTCTTCGAGTATTTCTACTGCCGGAGGTGCGGGGGCGGGGAGGATCGCAATTCGCCACGGAGGCGCTATCGATCGACCTTTTGTAGTTGGCGGCGCGATCGACAATGGAACCAGAGGAAGCATTAATGCTGGCGGGGGAAACGCCATTTTGCCCACTTTTTCTTTTGGACAAACTTACACCCAAGGAAGTTTACCAAATCAGATTTCTCTAATTACACCGGCCGCGCCCTCTACTCCTGCACCAATTCCCGAACCAATTCCCGAACCAATTCCCGAACCAATTCCCGAACCAATTCCCGAACCAATTCCCGAACCAATTCCCGCACCGCCTTTAGAGTCCGTAAATCCCGATCCGGAGCAGTCATTTCCTGCATCTTTGCAAGTAGAATTGCGATCGCCCAATCGAGACAGAAATTCCCCAATGAGCCAGGATATTTTCGCTCCTTCTCGCAGATTAGATGCGGCCGGTTCGGGAGTTATAGAATTTGAACAAACCTTTACTCGCGAGTACGAAAAATATCTGGACTTGCCCCCAAGAAAGCCGATTACTAATCTATCGGTGATTTACGAATCTCTTCGCAAAAACGAACAAATTACCGGAACCAAATCTGCAATCATTTATATGAATTGGCTCAGGAGATCGGATGCAGCCGCCGCCAAAGAAAATGGTTCAGTGGTGGTGGCAAGTCGGGATTTATCTAATCTATTGCCTGTGAGAAAAAACCTCACCTCCGGGCCCCATCGCCCCTTAGAAGATAAGTTGGCCCAGAGGTTGTCGCCACAGAGCCAAGAAATTCCCGATGTTCCTAACGGGGAGCATTTAGAATTAGTGTTAGTCACAGCTAACGCTCAACCGATGCGCGTTGTAGTTCCGGCGACAACGCGGTGGCAGGTGTTGCAATTGGCGGACGCCCTGCAAACCGAAATAACTAATCCCAGAAGAAGAAGCAGCATTAGTTATTTGGATTCGGCTCAAAAACTTTATCGCTGGTTAATTGCACCAGTTGCCGCAGAATTGACAGCTTTAAAGATTGACAATTTAATTGTAATTCCGGCAGCAGGTTTGCGGAGTGTGCCCTTTGCTGCTCTTCACAATGGCAAACAATTTTTAGTTGAGCAATACAGTCTTAGCGTGATGCCGAGTCTGAGTTTAACTGATATTGGCTACGACAATATTGCGGATGATGAAGTTTTGGCAATGGGGGCGTCGGTATTTGAAGATAAAGCGCCATTACCAGCGGTACCGGTGGAGTTAGAGTCGATCGCGCCGCCCTCAGAAGGAAAATCATTTTTGAATCAAGATTTTACTCTCGGAAATTTGCAAGCTCAGCGGGCAAATCGGCCTTTTGGCATCATTCACTTAGCAACTCACAGCGAATTCCTGCCTGGGGAACCGAAAAATTCTTACATTCAGTTGTGGGATACTAAATTACGTATCGATCAAATGGCACAGTTGCAGTGGAAGGAACCGCCGGTGAATCTGTTAGTTTTAAGCGCGTGCAGTACCGCTTTGGGCGACGAAGAGGCGGAGTTGGGGTTTGCGGGTTTGGCGGTAGCTAGCGGTGCTAGATCTGCTTTAGCGAGTTTGTGGGAAGTCAGCGATGATGGGACTTTGGGGCTGATGACTGAGTTTTATCGGCAGTTGCGGGCCCCCAGACGCGGTGGCAATTTGATGATTAAAGCGGAGGCTTTGCGGCGCGCGCAATTGGAGATGCTGCGGGGGCGCGTGCGGATTCAAGACGGAATGTTGCGAGCCGAAGGGCTTTCTGGGGGTCTAATTTTGCCTCCAGAAATTGCGGCGCGGGGCGATCGAGTGCTTTCGCATCCTTATTATTGGGCCGCCTTTACAATGATTGGCAATCCTTGGTAAAGGAGTTTTCCCACAAGTGTTACCGAAGTTATTAGGGTGGTTTGATGAACTCCCTGGATTCGTTAATCGCCCGAAAACTCATACCATTGACGTACCTTTTTAGGCATTCGGGTTTCACCGTCTCACTGTAACCAGGCGTGGGACTCATAATCAGCGATAAATTGACGATCGCATCTGACACAAATGTGGTTCTGTTGTCCTTTTTTCTTAGTGTTTTTACGGAGATGGGTTGATTTGCACTCGCTTTCATTGCATGGTGATTCCACCTATTTATACTCTAATTATGCAAGGCCCAAATCTCCTATGAAGACTAACGGCGATCGCACTTCACTCTGTTTTGCCGAATTTTATACGAAACTGTGGAGCGATCGATCGTACTCCTGAGCGGAATGTTTAGCCCTCTTCTTTTTAAGAAATGTTAATAAAAAATAACTTTTCTTTTTCAACTTAAGTTTTTCTTAAAATTTTGGATATTATTATGTATTAGAGGATACATCTACTTAATTAATTAACAATTGCTAAAAAACTAATTGAGTATTAATACTGACAAGAGGATGTAAGAATGATTAACTTACCGGGCTACGACATTACCAACCAAATCCATGAAAGTAATAATTCTTTAGTTTACCGGGGACTGAGAAAACAAGACAAAAAACCAGTAATTATCAAATTTCTTAAACAAGATTATCCGATGCCAGCTTCGTTAGTCAGATACAAGCAGGAATACGAAATCACACACAATCTTAACCTAGAGAGTGTCCCTAAAACCTACAGCTTAGAAAGATACCATAACAGTTTGGCTATCATTTTCGAGGATTGTGGTGGAGACTCATTAAAGCTTTGGTTGGCTTCTCACCAACTTACCTTAGAACAGTTTTTATTAACAGCTATTAAAATAACCAGGGCTTTAGGTGAAATTCATCGACATAAAATTATTCATAAAGATATCAATCCCAGCAATATTATTATCAACTCAACCACAGGGCGAGTTCAAATTATAGATTTTGGTATCTCTACTGTTTTAAAGCGCGAAAATCCTACCCTAAAAAATCCTAATGTTTTAGAAGGGACTCTTAGCTATATATCGCCGGAACAAACAGGCAGAATGAACAGAGCGATAGACTACCGCACTGATTTTTACTCATTAGGAGTCACTTTTTACGAACTGCTAACGGGGCAATTGCCCTGGGATTACAGCGATGCAATGGAATTAATCCACTGTCACATTGCCAAACAAGCAGTACCGCCCCACCAAATCAATCTAGAAATTCCTAAAGCTGTTTCTGATATTGTGATCAAGCTATTAGCGAAAACCGCTGAAGCCAGATATCAAAGCCCTTGGGGAATTATCGCTGACTTAGAAGAATGCCTAGAAAAATTAAAAACTACGGGAGGAATTGCAGATTTTGCGATCGCCCAAAAAGATATTACAGATAAGTTTCAAATACCTCAAAAACTCTACGGCAGAGAAACAGAAGTTGAAACCTTATTAGCAGCCTTTGAGCGAGTCAGCAGAGGCAGCACCGAA
>NZ_JAUBTR010000211.1:0-1194 GCF_036705045.1 Microcoleus sp. BR0-C5 | reverse complement strand
CTGAAAGTCTTGCTATACAAGAAGTCTAGGAAGACAAGAGGGCGTTGTGTTGTGAGACTCAGATCGGATTGCTATAACACCCGGAAGTGCTGTAAAAGCAACTCAGATATTTTACTCAAAGTTAATTTTTTTCGTTCATCTAATTGTTCATAACCAGTTAGACTGCCAAAAATTTCCAAAAAATTTGATTTGAGCCTGAGCTTCTCTAACCCAGATGGAGAGTTTTTGTAAGCTAATAATTCTCGGTAGTAATCCAGGGTAAGAGCATCTCAATAAGGCTTGACACAAGGATTTGAGAATAAGCATCATGTACTCCTCACTCATCGCTGCCCGGTTCCTTTTGGCTCTCCTGAGTTTATGGTGTAAAATGTACCTACTAATACATTTACCGTTATGAGCTTCCATCTAGACTATCTATTAGCCTTGCCTGGAGTCAGGGTTGAAACTTGTACTCAAGTTGAGGGGAAAATTTTCTTGGGACTGAGCATTTTATCAGAAGGAATTGTTTGTCATCATTGTAACAATCCTACCGAAAAACTGCATCAAAATCGACCAATTTTAGTAAGAGATTTGTCGGTTTTTGGTCGTCCTGTATATCTAAAAATCCCACGACGGCAGTTTTACTGTCCTAGTTGTCAACGGTATCCCACAGAAAAACTAGATTTTTTGGACGTTAAAAGACGGCATACTCAACGATATGAACAAGATATTTATGAGCGTGTCAAACAATCGAGCAGGTAGCAAATTGTCCGAGAATAAGGACTGAGTTATGACGAAATAAAAAGAATATTTGAGCAGGTAAACACCATCAAAAAAAAACCTAATTGGCAACGGGTTAAACGAATTTGTCTGGATGAGATAAGTATGCGAAAAAGTCAAGGAAATTTTGTGACTGTTGTGAGTGACTTGGGCGAAGGTAATTTAATTGAGATGATTGATTCTCATCGCGGTGAAGAAATCATTGAAGTCCTTATGGAACAACCAATTGAGGTTCGTGAACAAGTTGAGGAAGTGAGTGTTGATATGTGGGGAGGATTCCCTAAAGTTATCAAAAAAGTATTCCCAAACGCCCTAGTTATTAGACCTCTTGCAAAATAATTTTATGATATAATGGAAGATTTTGCTTTACTGGATTGAATCCCAACTCTTAACTTATTTTTACTCTTGCCTTGCTAGAAACAGGATAAGATACTA
>NZ_JAUBTR010000138.1:0-7273 GCF_036705045.1 Microcoleus sp. BR0-C5 | reverse complement strand
TAGGCACAGATATTTTTCCTACAGTGAAGGTATGAAAATCCTTAGTCATCAAAGCCAGAACTGCGGAATGTGGGTTATACGGTTCTTCAAGTCTTGATCAAAATTGGTCAACTGATTGTTCCGCCCTAAAAATCGCAGTTGAGTAGGGTGCATCAATCGATTTTAGATTTTAGATTTTAGATTTTAGATTGAAGCATTGACCCCAGGGAGAAATTCGGGGGGCAAGTTTCATCGGATACAGGTTTTTTATGTCTCCACGGATGAATTTTGGAGCTTGTATCCTGGATGCTTTCGGTCAGAAGAGCGTTATTTCTTAAGAATCGAAGATCTATAGCAATCCTAAATCATTTGTATAATTCTTGTAGGGGCAATCCGACCCCTACTCCCCGTGGTTGCCCGATAGATAGGGGGTAGGCACGGGGAGTAGGGGTAGCACTACCCCTACAAATTTATCTGAATCATTTAGGATTGCTATAGGATCTATCGAAAATCGAAAATCGAAAATCGAAAATCGTATTACCGTCTGGCAATTCTAACACCTTCTCTAAAATGAGCGATCGTCGCAATTACCGCTATAGAAAAGTAAAATATTCTAATCAGCCAAAAACAAACCCGCATTGACCAAGAAACAATAGTCGGAGCAATGCCTGTTAACTGTACAAATCTGGAATTAACTTTTTTTTCAAAGCTGTCAAGGTCTTTCATCTCCGATTGTTTCGTCGGAATAACCGGAAACTGACCAGTATATACGTAATAACCTAGAAAACCAGGCAATCCTACTTTTCTATTCAAAAATGAGTTAGTTAATGTTGCAGTTTGCGCTGGTAATAATTTATCCGATTCCTCGACTTTTTCCAGCCAAGAATTATATCGGATGGCTGGCGTAATCATGAAAACTAAGGGAACTATAACTATCAACAAAGCTGCACTAATTTTGCGACCGTATTGAGGGTGTAGAAGCCTTGTCGCCACACCCACTCCCATACCGATAAATGCAAATATCAATATATTTAACAGTTCAATAATTTCGATGCCCCTCAACAAATCGCCGATAATCAGAATTGTATATAATAATTTGTCAGCTAGTAGCAGAGCCACCCACTTGATCAGCATTGAAACGCCTACAATAGTAGCTAAAATCGCCACATACCCGATGGCACCTAGAACGTAGAGTAAAATCGAACCGGCTTGTTTGAATGATTGCATGGAATTATTCACTCTTGTGAAAGTTGAGGAGTCTGATTGACAAAAAAATCTAAATTTTAGAGCAATCTGGAGTTCCAAATTTGATTTTTAAAATTGATTAGTTTGACATCTTGAAATCAATCTACAATCTACAATCTACAATCTACAATCGATCGACAAGTTCCCGCGCCGCCGCTTTGGTGACTTGTGCGATCCCTTCCTTCACAACATCCTCTTCGATCGCCCTCGGCTCAGGCTCTTGTTCGCGATCAATCCCCAACCATAAAAGATACTCGATATTACCGGCCGGGCCAAGTAAAGGCGACCACGTTAAGCCGCGTTGCTGCCATCCTAAAGCTGTGGCTGCCTTCCACACTTGAAAAATCGCATCGGCTTGAGTTGCTGAGTCTCGCACTACCCCTTTTTTCCCGACTCTCTCGCGCCCTACCTCAAACTGCGGTTTTACCAGCAACACTGCTTCTCGCGGTGGTACCAACAATTCCCACAGCGCGGGTAAAATCTTATCCAGGGAAATAAA
This sequence comes from Microcoleus sp. BR0-C5, assembly GCF_036705045.1. Lineage (NCBI taxonomy): Bacteria > Bacillati > Cyanobacteriota > Cyanophyceae > Oscillatoriales > Microcoleaceae > Microcoleus > Microcoleus sp. BR0-C5. The sequence goes on along the minus strand of NZ_JAUBTR010000138.1, from coordinate 5,550 downwards.
CGACACATCTACTACCGCCAAATCTGCTGGCGCAGAGTCGCCGTAAAGCTCAGTAGCAGTCATGTACCGCAAATTGGTGCGTTCTTTCAAAATTACTCTCGGATCGTTCCTCAAGCCCCAATCTGCTTGACCGTAGCCAACATCTACGCCGTACACTAGGGCGGCGCCGGCTTGCAGCAGACAGTCAGTAAAACCGCCTGTGGAAATGCCGCCGTCGAGACAAATTCTGCCTGCAACGGGAATCGCAAAAACTTCTAAAGCTTTGGCTAATTTGTCGCCGCCTCTAGAAACATAGCGCGATCGCTCTTTAATCTGAATTTTTGCTGCAATGTCAACCTCAGTGCCCGGTTTGTCAACTACCTGTTGGTTGATGGAGACTTTCCCAGTCCGAATCAATGCCTGAGCTTGCTGTCGGGAACTGCACAAATCTAGGCTGACCAATAAAGTGTCTAGTCGCTGTTTAGCCAAGGTTTTTAATCTGTACGGATAGGGTTAAGGACTGTACCAGATTAGCACTTACGCACAAGCCCGACTGCTAATTTTTGGCAATTATTTTGGTTTTGAGCTGATCGCGGGGCGATCGCCCCACCTCACATTATGTGACTGAGATCGCTCTGAGTGTGTAGTTGAATCACAGATAAACATCCGTAGAATCACACAATAATTTTGGCTACTAGCGGATGATTTATATGCAGCTAAAAGCACTACAAATACCATCAGGACGATCGACAATGAAAACAATTAACTTTCCTATCAGAAATTCGGGCAATTGTCAAGACAATCCCCTCGCCTTCGTCAGCGGTGACATCATCCACATTCTTTACCCCAATGGCGAAGTAGAAGCAACAACCACCGCACAAATCGATCGGCGCCAAACCAAAAATCCCCTAGACAAATGCCTCGTCTGGGGATGTGTTGACGATTTTTAGCACCAGTTTCAAGAAAGAATGCAATTATAGGGAAGCTCCAAACCCTTAATTCATAAGTCATTCCCAATTATTCAAATTTTTAATCTATAATTTTTAATCTATAATTTTTAATCTGAAATCTTTAATCTAAAATTGTATAACCCATAAAAAAAGATCGCTTGGAGGCTGTGAGGCCAAAAAAAGCGATCGATCTAACTGCTGCTAACTGCCAGCCACAAGTGCAATTTGCTGCTAAAAGAACTAGCAAATTGACTTAAATATCTTGTTCGCTCAATTCGCGAATCATGTAATCAAAAGGCTGATCCAAAAAAGGCCCCACAGACAAGCCAGCAGCTTCCACCTGAGCCTTAACCATCTCCTTCATAATGCTAATCCCCATCACCGTCGGGCCAATGGGAACGCTTAGAGAGTTGTAAGTTTCTCGCAAACCTTGCAGCACGCGCTCGTCGAGCACGTCGGTACTTCCAGCCACGAGGGCGTAAGTAGCATAGCGCAAGTAGTAGTCCATATCCCGCAGACAAGCCGCGTAGCGACGAGTCGTGTAGGCATTTCCCCCGGGACGGATCAGTTCTGGCTGTTCAGCAAATAGCTGGATACCAGCTTGCTTGACAATTGCCGCAGCATTGCTGTTAATCGCAGCCGCCGCCTGTACCCGTGCCGTGCCCGTTGCAAAATAAGATTTCAACCGATCGATACCATCTCGGTCTAAATACCTACCAGCAACATCATAATTTTCAATCAGGCTCGTCACTGCATCGCGCATAAGTTTCTCTCCCAAAAATCTTTATCAATACTTTGCTATCTGAGACAGACCGCCTATTGTAGACTACTACAAATCGGCGTTTGATTAAGATTTGAGATAGGATTTTCACGAAGGGTAGTCTATCCGCGGCAAACTGTCGTAAAATTCAGCCGTTTGCCTTTATGTTCAGCCGACAAATAATCCACAGGGCAAGAATCTCGAACTGCCCGACCGCACTGGGCCGCTATTTCAAAATTTTGTAGCCATAGATACAAAATAGTGGATACTGAAGGCCTACGATCGCCCAAACAGTCTGAAATCGGCCGATCGCCAAGACACAACCAATATCAGGAGTAAGTCATGTTCCAGACACCCCAAGAAGCCTTAAACTACATACAAGAAAATAAGATCCAGATCGTTGACCTCAAATTCATCGATATGCCGGGGATCTGGCAGCACCTTTCCCTGTACCACGACCAAATCGACGAAACCGCATTCACAGACGGCGTACCCTTCGACGGTTCCAGCATTCGGGGCTGGAAAGCCATCAACGAATCAGACATGACGATGGTCATCGATCCGACCACCGCTTGGATGGACCCGTTCATGGCAGAACCTACCATCAGCTTCATTTGCAGCATCAAAGAACCTCGCACCGGCGAACCGTACAGTCGCTGTCCCCGCACCATTGCCCAAAAAGCCATAGACTACTTGCTTTCCACCGGTCTCGGCGATACAGCATTCTTTGGCCCGGAAGCAGAATTCTTTATTTTTGACGACGTTCGCTTCGACCAAACCCAAAATTCCGGCTACTATTACGTAGATTCGATCGAAGGTCGTTGGAATTCCGGTAAAGAAGAAGCAGGTGGCAACCTCGGCTATAAACCGCGTTACAAAGAAGGTTATTTCCCAGTAGCACCAACCGATACCTCTCAAGACATGAGAACGGAAATGCTGCTGACAATGGCAAAATGCGGCGTACCAATCGAAAAGCACCACCACGAAGTCGCCACCGGCGGTCAATGCGAACTCGGCTTCCGCTTTGACACTTTGGTAAAAGCCGCCGACTACTTGCTGACTTACAAATACGTCATCAAAAACGTCGGCAAAAAATACGGCAAAACCATCACCTTCATGCCCAAACCGCTGTTTAACGACAACGGTTCCGGGATGCACGTTCACCAGTCGATTTGGAAAGACGGTCAACCTCTATTTGCAGGCGATCAATATGCAGGTTTCAGTCAAATGGGACTGCATTACATCGGCGGCATTCTCAAGCACGCACCGGCACTTTTGGCAATCACCAACCCCACGACCAATTCCTACAAGCGGTTAGTTCCGGGCTTTGAAGCGCCTGTAAACTTAGCTTACTCTCAAGGGAATCGATCGGCATCAGTGCGGATTCCGTTGTCGGGAACCAACCCCAAAGCCAAGCGGTTAGAATTCCGCTGTCCCGATGCCACATCCAACCCCTATTTAGCATTTGCAGCCATGCTGTGCGCCGGCATAGACGGCATCAAGAATCAAATCGATCCAGGCGAACCTTTGGACGTTGATATCTACGACCTTTCCCCTGAAGAATTGAGCAAAATTCCTTCAACTCCCGGTTCCTTGGAAGGCGCTTTAGAAGCTTTGGAAAAAGACCACAGTTTCTTAACTGAAACTGGCGTATTTACCGAAGACTTCATCCAAACCTGGATTTCCTACAAACTTGACAATGAAGTCAACCCGATGCGGCTGCGTCCTCACCCCTACGAGTTTGCTCTCTACTACGACTGTTAGATAGTTAATAATTAAAAATTAAAAGTTAAAAAGGGTAATTATACCATCTTTAACCTGTGATTTTTAATTAATAAGAACGCCGCCCTTAAAAGCGGCGTTTTTTTTTATTTAGAACTTCTGGATCAGCGCCCAAACTCTCCGGTTACCCGACACTATCAGGGCAACGCTGTGAGTAGTAGGGCCCATTGTAGCCTCAGAGACATCCTCTACAGCCCATTTATTTGCTTTCTCATCAACAGTGACATCCTCCCCCACCAAATCAAAGATTATGGTGGGGGCTTCCCAAAATCACTTTTGAGATTTCCTGGTTTTTCCCTTGCGGGATTTCGACACTTGCCTAGACTCAGTTGCCTCAATCCCCGGTAGATCGTCTGCACAGGCAGTTTTCATTCCCGTCTGTCCAACGGTATTAATTAGTTTGATTCCTCGGTTTCTGATATTCTGACCTGCTGCTACATCCCTATCCGTCTTGTATCCACAATGAGGACAATCATGGATTCTCACACTCAGGTCTTTTTTGACTTCCCCACCACATTCGGGACACTGTTGAGAAGTCCCCCTTGCATCGACTTCGGAGAAGAACTTTCCACGCTTCCAGCACACATACTTGACAATGGTTCTAAACTGTCCAAAAGCAGCATCAAGCATATGCTTCCCAAACATCCCTTTGGCACTGACGCGGTAATCCAAGTCTTCCATGAAAACCATATCACCTGCATCACAGAGCATATGAGCTTGTTTGTAGTGAAAGTCCTTCCTCGTGTTGTCGATTTGGTGGTGAAGACGAGCAACTTTAAGACGTTGTTTCTCGTAGTTCTTAGACCTCTTCTGTTTCCTGGAAAGCCTGCGTTGCAGCAATTTCAACTCGCTTTGCAGCTTTTTAAAGAACTTGGGAGGTTTTACGAGAACACCGTCACTGGTTGCCAAAAACTTCTCCACCCCAATATCCACCCCGATGGGATGACCATGAGGAGTTGGGTCAGGGACGCTAACATCACACTGCAAGGAGATAGACGCATACCAATAGTTGGCTTTCCTCAATATTCTGACCTGCTTGACCACAAACCCAGAAGGGATAGGGCGATGCAGGTTAATTGGAATTGCTCCAATTTTGGGCAATTTAATGTGCAAGTTCGTTACTGGATTATCCTTGAATTGAGGAAAAAGCAACGACTTGAACTGCCCGTACTTCTTGAAGCGTGGAAAACCCAATCCTCGTTTCTGAAAGTATTCCCAACCTTTGTGCAACTGCTTAATAGCTTGCTGAAGGACTTGGGAAGGAACCTCACCCAGTCTGGGGAATTCCTTCTTGGCTCGTGGCAAGTTATTAAGTTGTTGAATTTCGCCAGGAAACTTTACTTCGGGAGGGAGGATGTATTCCTTTTCCAATGAGCATCTATCAACCAAACACTTACGACTATCGCACCAATCTTTTATCTCCCGAAGGGCGTAGTTATACGCTCCTCGGCAGAGTTCCATCCACTCAATAAGCTGCTGCTCTTGAGTAGTATCTGGATAGATTCGGTAGCGATGGGTAAGTGTCAGCATTCCCTTAGTATACTGAATTTACTGGCAAGTAGCGCACCATTAAATGTTAAGTTTAGGGACATCGAATCCCGTAAACTTAACTGGGGAAGTCCATGTATCCCAAAGCCGACCTGGGTACAGGTACGGCGTGGGTCTTATAGCTTCCCCAAACCCCCTCAAAAAGATAAACAAATCGTCAGCGGTAGTGCCTTCCTGAACCCGATATATCTTATTCAGAATGAAACGTGCTCTTGCCTCAGCTTTTGGTATGCCCGTAACTTCATCAGGATCGATAGAGATGGCACTGCCTTCTTTTAATGTACCTGTTGAGTTGCTTAAATTGCGATCGTCCCTTTGAGCAACCCGCACGCTGTGAATCTGCAAACAAGGCTCTGTCTCAGAGATATTCCAGACAGCAGCTAGCGCCCCACTTTTTCCCAAACCGAGAACTGCGGCACTAACAGTCAAAATTAGCAAAAAGTTGAAAGGATTCACGGCTCTCCTGAGTTTATGGTGTAAAATGTACCTACTAATACATTTACCGTTATGAGCTTCCATCTAGACTATCTA